>JAIRTG010000014.1 GCA_031255055.1 Prevotellaceae bacterium | reverse complement strand
CATCAAATTTCCAAACCTGTGAATGAAAATTTTCATGAAATTTTTAGAAGAAAGACAGCATTTTTTAGCGGTATGTTTTTGTTAAAAAAACTCTCTCGATAGTTTTCACACAGCCTCTTTAAATGCGGGGGCCCTGTACCGATTGCCTTTCACTTAAGCGGAATGCGTAATTTGAAGCACTTTTATCCGTTTAGAGATTATAAGTTTCGTGTGTCTATGCATAAATACGGGTCAATCTCCATACACACGGTTTTACGGGTGAACCAAGCGTTAGTGTGTGTCACGTTCGGCCAAACTGTTTTCGTAACAGTGGTTTGCTTCCGTCATGCTGATTTTTATACTGTTTTTCTGCAGCAGGCTGATATACTCGTGACTGCAATACTGAATCCCTCTGTACGAATGATGAAGTAAACCCTCCATATCACCCCTGATACACGGTTTTTGTTTTTGCTGTCAATGAAATAAATTGCTAAAGATATTTTTATACAGTATCTTTAGCGAAGCAGAAACATCTTATAAAAACAGGTGAGCATGAAATATTTAAAATTACTTCTTTGTTTTATATTTCCGGCATTTACATTCCAGGAAAAAGAATGGGACAAGCGTTTAGAGGAAATGAAATTTGTTGATGTTCAACAATTAGATTCTACTATCCGGATATATTTGGTTTATGCAACTCCTCATAACTTTATGAATGAAACCGTTTATCACGGAATAACAAAAGCCTGGTTACACAAAGATGCGGCCAGCAAATTAGTCAAAGCACAACAGTTACTTAAAAATAAGTACCCGGATTACTCATTGATGGTATATGATGCGGCACGCCCTTTTGAAGTACAGCGTAAGATGTGGAACTTGGTCAGGGGAACAAAAAATAATTATTATGTAGCGAATCCCGCAAAAAGAGGAGGACGGCATAATTATGGAATGGCTGTTGATGTAACGGTTGTAGACGGTAACGGATATCCGGTGGATATGGGTACCGTATATGATTTTTTCGGAGAAGAAGCGCACACCAATAATGAAAAAGCATTGTTGGATGCAGGTAAGATAACGGCAGAGGCTTACCGGAATCGTCAACTGCTTCGCAATATCATGCGCCGGGCCGGTTTTACATCCGTTTCAAGCGAATGGTGGCACTTTAACGCCTGCTCGCGGGATACTGCCCGGAAAAAGTACAGGTTGATCGAATAAAACTTACTGATCAACCGTTAACCGCCAGCTATAAAATACTTTTCCCGAAGGGGGTGAGCGCCAGGCTTGCCATTTTAAAATGTTGTCTTCCGAACGGAATTCCGATAATTGTGATGCAAAGTATGATTCCGAAGAATAAATGAGCCAGGCAAATTTCGAGTCCGCCCAGGATAATCCACAGTACATTCATTATAAGAGACAGGCAGCCGCTTGATCCGCCGCTGTCTACAACTTTACAGCCAAAAGGCCAGAGCGCTAACCGCGCTATTTTTAATGTTTGAAAACCGAATGGAATTCCGATAATGGTAATCATCATCAGAATGCTGCCAACCAGATATCCTAAAGCAGTGATTAAGCCTCCGAAAATAAGCCAGAGAACGTTTCCTAAAAATTTCATAGTTGTTTAATTTATTATATTTGTTCGTATAAGGTTAAATGAATCCGGTTTGTGATAGCCGGCTGAATCAATCAGATGCATTGCATTCAATTTCAAAAGCATCTTTTGTTTGACCAGGTTAAAACTGTCTTTCAATTCTGCCCTGACGGGAAGGGAGGGAGGCGACTCCATTTTTAACGGATCAATGGGTTTCCCGTTTTTATAAACTCTGAAATCCAGATGGGGGCCGGTTGATAAACCGGTTGAACCGACATAGCCAATTACTTCTCCCTGTTGTACATGTTTACCGGCAGCCATTCCGCCGGCAAATCTGCTGAGATGCATATAAGAAGTGGCGTAAACGGCATTGTGCTGAATTTTTACGAAGTTTCCGCCGCCAGGCTGAAAACCTTTTCCGATCACTTTGCCGCTTCCGACTGTTTTGACCGGCGTACCGGAAGGCGCGGCATAATCAACCCCGTGATGCGACCGGTATCGTTTTAAAACAGGATGAAAACGGGAATTTGTAAAATGCGATGTAATGCGGAAAAAGTCCAGCGGCGCTTTTAAGAAAGCCTTTTGCAGGCTTTGTCCCTCTGCGTCGAAATATTCCGGTACACTGTCCTGTGTAAAAGGAACGGCAAGATAAGATTTTCCGGCATGTGTGAAAACGGAGCCGTCAATCGACACGATATTTAAATAGATCGAATCGTCAATAAACGATTCCGTGAATAATACCTGAAACGAATCGTTTTCCTGTATACCGAAGAAGTCGATTTGACAGGCGAATATATCAGCCAATTTAATGGCGAGCACCGGATCGGTTCCCTGCTTTTTTATTTCGTTCCATAACGAGCTTTTAACGCTGCCTTTTAAAAGTCTCTGCCGTAAAGCAACATCCTTTTGATACAGATAACCCTGAACAGGACGGCACGTTAAGTCAATAACAACATAATCGGTTAATGATTTGGAAAAAACAAGGTATTGAATCGCTTCAGATTCATCCCGTGCGGTAAAGGTAAAATACGATTGTCCTGCACGTATTTTTTTAGGATTCAGATACGTTGCGGTGGTGGTCATAATGCTGTTTCCGACTGCGTAATCCAATCCTATTTTTGAAAAAATAACAGACAGGCTTTCGCCCGGCAGAATCGTATATTCATTGATGTTTAATGAATCAATGCATATGTTATACAGATAGGCGCGGGTATCTTCCGTCATGACTCCATCACCCGGATATATGCGCTTATCCGACCGGCATGATATGATTGTTAAGCATATCAGTATACAACATATCTTTGAAAATCGGCTGAGTGACTCTTCTTTCGTAAACATAGCAGGGCAAAAATAGAGAAAAAAAGGATGCAGTGCAAATAATTCAAAATGAGTTCAGGGCTGTTTCAGTTTTCAGGTCAGAGTTCAAAGGAGTTCAAAGGTTCGTTCTATGTTTATTTGTGATAGAAACGTTTCATCGTGCGAAACAACAATTATTGTTCCCTGATATTCGTTTACGGCAGCCGTCAGTATTTCAACATGCTGAATATCCAGGTTGTTTGTCGGCTCGTCGAGGAGAATCATATCCGGCGATTTACTGTTTATTGTCAGGCAACAAAGCAGCAAACGCATTCTTTCGCCACCGCTCAAAACGCGGCAAGGTTTGTCCCAGTCATCCTTCGTAAATAAAAAACGGTTTAAGCGGATTTTGATTTCGTGTTCCCGTAAGGCGGAAGCGTTGAACTGTTGGGCCTGTTCGTAAACGTTCAGTTTATTGTCGAGCAGGGAATAATCCTGGTCAATATAAACCGATTTGTTTTCTGCCCGGTAAACGGTTCCTGTTTGCGGTTTCAAATTTCCTGCAATCAGGTTGATTAAAGTTGTTTTGCCCGAACCGTTTCGTCCTTTCAAGGCAATGCGTTCGCCGCTTGTGATTTGAAAACTCAAATTTTTCGTCCACAGCGGCTTGTCGTAAGCAAAGTTAATGGCTGTTGCCGCGCATAAGATTTTCCCTTTGTGCAGGGTTGAATGATCGAGACCGAATTTCATTTTGTCAATGCCGGGCAAAGCAGCACGCAAATCCTGCAAATCCTGCGAAATGCCGCCAATTTTTTCAGCGTGGATACTTTTAAGTTTTGAAGTGCTGTTTTCGGCATTGTTCCGCAAAGTATTCATCAGGATTCGGGCAACGCCGGCCTTTTCCTGCTTGCCTTTGCCGCGACTGTCCGATTTTTGTTGCCGTTCCAATGTTTCCCGTTCTTTCTCTCTGGCTTTTCGCAAGGCTTTTTCTTTGCTTTGGATGTCCTGATTCAAAGCATTGTTTTCTGTTTGTTTTTGTTCTGCATAAAAATCGTAATTACCGCCATATACTTTTATTCCGTGCTTGCTCAATTCGCAAACCGTGTCTGAGAGATTGAGTAATTTTCTGTCGTGGCTCACAACCATCAACGTACTTTTTGTTGATTGAATGAAATCATACAAAAGATGCCTGCCCGGAATGTCCAAATGATTGCTTGGTTCGTCCAGCAAAATCAATTTGGGTTGATGAATGGAAATTCCTGCAAGAAAAACTTTTGTTTTCTGTCCGCCGCTCAACGTCTCCATTTTTTGCGATAAATCCGTTTTATTCAATTGCCAATTGTTTAACGCTTCGTTGCAACGGTCTTCTAATGTCCAGTCGTCATTGAGCAGATTGAAATTTTCCCCGCTTGTATCTCCGTTCAATATCGCTTTCAGGGCGTTCAATTTGTCTTCAATTCGCAACGCCTGCGCAATGGAAAGATGATTGTATTGTCCGAAAATTTGCGGAACAAAATACGGTTCGGCTTCAACGCAAATCTGTCCGCCGGAGGGTTGCAGTTCATTGGCAATAATTTTCAGCAGCGTGGATTTTCCTGTTCCGTTATTGCCGATTAACGCTGTCTTTTCGTGTTTGTTTACTGTCAGGTGGATGCTGCTGAACAGCAAATCCTTGTTTGGGTGTGTATATGAAATGTTTTGTAGAGTAAGCATAATTTCTTTCGTTAAAGATAAAACAATACGACAACCGCTTTGCAGTTGTAGTTCCGATTTGCCTGAAAGAAATTATTTTTTACATTTCGCTTTTCTTAAATTTATATGTCCGCAAAGATACAAACTTTTCTTTTTGTACGGCACGTACCCGTATTTATTTGCTTTTATCGGTACCGATATGTCGTCCGTACTTTTCGGGAGCGCTTTCAGGAACGGATGTTGCGAGACAGGGACGGGGCGTCGGAACAGGGCGTCATGGAGTACAGGAACGGGGCGTCGGACAGGACGTCATGGAGTACCGGACGGGGCGTTGCGGGGCGGAGCCCCGCAGAGGGGGTAGCGGAAGACGCCAACGGCGGCTGAAGCGAGGGGGAGACTTCCCCCCCCCCCTAGAATTCTTTCTCTTGCTCTTTGTCTCCTTTCAAGGAAGACCGCAGGCGGCTGTAGCGATTGCCGAGTTTAAAATTTAGATGCGTCAGACACGACTGTGTGACCAAGCACTCAACACGAATTAAAATTTTATATTTATCTTTGCGCGGTCAAAATTTAATAAAAAATAAACGAGATGAATAAACAAAAAAGAGCTGTTGCCATACACGACATTTCAGGGTTCGGCAGATGTTCGCTAACCGTAGCGCTACCCATTCTGTCGGCAGCGGGAGTGGAAGCGGTGGCTTTACCTACGGCGGTGTTGTCGACACATACGGGAGGTATCGAGGGGTTCACTTATCGCGATCTGACGGAAGATATGATTCCCGTTGCCGAACATTGGAAATCATTAAACATCGCTTTTGATGCGGTCTATACCGGGTTTCTGGGTTCTTTCGAGCAACTGGACATCGTGAAAACCTTTTTTGATGATTTCAAAACAGCCGGTAATTTGATTTTTGTCGACCCCGTGATGGCCGATAACGGACAATTGTATAAAATTTTTCCGCCCGAATTTCCTTTGGGTATGAAAGAACTCTGCAAAAAAGCGGACGTCATTATTCC
The DNA here is from genome assembly GCA_031255055.1 of Prevotellaceae bacterium. GTDB lineage: Bacteria > Bacteroidota > Bacteroidia > Bacteroidales > Paludibacteraceae > JAIRTG01. The sequence goes on along the minus strand of JAIRTG010000014.1, from coordinate 12,532 downwards.
AAACATTACCGAAGCTACGCTGATGCTCCAAGAAGAATATGTCGAAGGGCCATACACCAAAGAATACATCGATAACCTGCTGTTGAAACTGAGCGATTTGGGGCCTGCACAAGTTGTTCTGACAGGCGTGTTCTTCGACGATAAGTCGCTGGGCGCCGCAACCTGTAACAAAGCGACAGGTGAGATCGATTATTTGATGGATAAAAAAATTCCGGGCTATTATCACGGAACAGGCGATGTGTTCGGAAGCGCACTTCTGTCGGGTCTGCTGAACGGGTTCCCGCTGAAAGAGGCTACGGCTATCGCGGTGCATTTCACTACGGGCAGTATCAGAAAAACTGTTGAAGCACAGACTGACATTCGCTTCGGAGTGAACTTTGAACAGACCATCCCCGAACTGCTGAAAGAGTTGAAACTGGTATAGCATCAACCTCGTTTGAACCGGTACGAAAGGAGGCTGAACCTTGATTGGGACAGTCTCTTTTTCGTTTGAACGCCTCCCGAATCGAATAATAGCGAACAAAACCCTGTTTCTCGACGTTATATGGCGCATCTGTCGGCGACAAAGATAACAGATACTTGAAATTTTGTACTTTTGCAGTCGCTTAAAAAATGCGGGAACCGTTTTATGTTTTAAGAAAGACGGTTCCTATTTTGAACCACAACAAACCATGTCAGACGATATACTAAAAAACTTTACCGAACAGGAATACAAATACGGATTCACGACCGACATCGAAACCGATGTCATTCCGGTCGGCCTGAACGAAGACGTTATCCGACTTATTTCAAAAAAGAAAAACGAACCCGAATGGCTGCTGGACTATCGACTGAAAGCCTACCGACACTGGATGACGATGAAAATGCCCGATTGGGCGCATCTGGAAATACCCGAAATGGACTATCAACAGATTTCATACTACGCAGCTCCCCGCAAAAACGCACCGAAAGACCCGGACGGAGTCGACCCCGAATTATTAGCCACTTTTAATAAGCTCGGTATTCCGCTCGAAGAGCAAAAAGCCCTGTCGGGAATGGCTGTCGATGCGGTGATGGACAGCGTGTCCGTCAAAACAACCTTCAAAGATACGCTTGCCGGACTGGGTATCATCTTCTGCTCATTCTCCGAAGCCGTACAGGATCATCCCGATTTAATCAGAAAGTATTTAGGTTCGGTGGTGCCCCGTACCGACAATTTTTTTGCAACGCTCAACTGTGCTGTTTTCAGCGACGGCTCATTTGTCTACATTCCGAAAGGCGTTCGCTGTCCGATGGAACTTTCAACCTACTTCAGAATAAACGCAATGAATACCGGACAGTTTGAGCGGACACTGATTATTGCAGACGAAGGCAGTTATGTTTCCTATCTGGAAGGCTGTACGGCGCCGATGCGCGACGAGAATCAACTTCATGCCGCGATTGTGGAGATTGTTGTGATGAAAAATGCCGAAGTGAAATACTCAACCGTTCAAAACTGGTACCCCGGCGATAAGAACGGAAAGGGAGGCATCTATAATTTTGTGACAAAACGGGGCATCTGTAAAGGAGAAAACGCAAAACTGTCGTGGACACAGGTCGAAACAGGCTCGGCCATCACGTGGAAATATCCGAGCTGCATCCTGCAGGGAGACAACTCGTCGGCCGAGTTCTATTCCGTGGCCGTCACCAACAACCGGCAACAGGCCGACACCGGTACAAAAATGATTCATCTCGGAAAAAATACAAAAAGCAACATCCTTTCAAAAGGTATTTCCGCCGGATACAGCCGGAACAGCTATCGGGGTTTGGTGCGGATGAACAAAAGCGCGGAAAATGCCCGCAACTTCTCCCAATGCGACAGCCTGTTGCTGGGCGACAAATGTGGAGCGCATACCTTCCCCTATATGGATGTGCAGAACGAAACGGCGATTGTGGAACATGAAGCGACTACATCGAAAATCAGCGAAGACCAGATATTCTATTGCAACCAGCGCGGCATTTCGACCGAAGACGCCGTAGGACTGATTGTGAACGGCTACGCAAAAGAAGTCATCAACAAACTGCCGATGGAATTTGCCGTCGAAGCGCAAAAATTACTACAGATAACACTTGAAGGAAGCGTCGGATAGGCCGGCCAAAGAGTGCGTACACATCCCCCCAAAGGGGATTTTTATCGAATAATAGTTTAGAAACAGAAAATAACATCACAATATGAACGGAAATAAAACCAGTCAATCACCCTCTCCCGCATCTCCTTCGGAGGACGCGGGTACGCTGTTAAGCATACAAAACCTGCACGCCGGCATCAACGGCAAAGAAATACTGAAAGGTCTGCACCTGACCATCAACAAAGGCGAAATTCACGCAATCATGGGGCCTAACGGCGCCGGCAAATCAACACTGGCATCGGTGCTGACAGGTCGCGAAGAATTTGAAGTCACCAAAGGAAAGATACATTTCAACGGGAAAGACCTACTCGAACTGTCTCCCGAAGACCGCTCACGCGAGGGCATCTTTCTCAGCTTTCAATATCCTGTCGAGATTCCGGGCGTAAGCATGGTCAACTTTATGCGCACCGCCGTCAACGAACACAGGAAATACAATCACCTCGATCCGATTTCGGCCTCCGACTTTCTCCGGCTGATGCGGGAAAAAAAGCAACTGGTGGAAATAGACAGTCAACTGACCAATCGCTCGGTGAACGAAGGCTTTTCGGGCGGCGAGAAAAAACGGAACGAGATATTTCAAATGGCGATGCTCGACCCGAAACTGGCCGTGCTCGACGAAACCGATTCGGGACTGGACATCGACGCGCTGCGCATCGTGGCGAATGGCGTCAACAAGCTGCACCGACCCGACAACGCATGTATCGTGATTACACACTATCAGCGCCTGCTGGATTACATCGTGCCCGATTTCGTACACGTGCTGTTCGATGGAAAAATCGTGAAATCGGGCGGAAAGGAACTGGCGCTCCAACTGGAACAAAAAGGATACGACTGGCTGAAAGAATAGTTTTTTAATCGTCCGGCGCGACCGATAGCCGACCGACCTGTCCTGTCGGTCGCGGTTACGTGGTCGTCGGCTTTTGATGCCCCGAAAATGAAACAACAATATATCGACTTATACAAAACACATAGCGACAGCATAAAAAAACATGCGCCGGAAATAATGAACAGTCGGCGCGACGAGGCTTTCACCCGCTTTTCGGAACTTGGATTTCCTGCGTCCGGACAGGAAGATTACAGGTATTCCGATTTCACGAAAGCCCTGGCAATCGATTACGGATTGAACCTGAACAGGCTGAAAATCCCCATACATCCGAACGACATTTTCACGTGCAGCGTTCCGGGCATAAAATCATACCTGTATTACATCGTGAACGACACGTTCCGCACGCCCTCTGCCGACAAAAACGAACCCTTGCCCGAAGGCGTCATCATCGGAAGTCTGAAAGAATGTGCCATGAAATACCCCGACCTGGTCGGGAAGTACTACGGAAAGTTGAGCCGTCAAAAAAACGATGGCTTTATCGCCTTCAACGAAGCGTTTACGCAGGACGGCTACTTCATCTACATCCCCGAAAACACCGAACCGGAACAGCCGATTCAGATCGTGAACATCCTGCGTTCCGACGTCGATTTGATGGTAAACAGTCGCAATTTGATTGTTATTGAAAAAGCGGCCAAAGCAAAAATACTTGTTTGCGACCATTCGTTAGACGATGTCCGTTTCTTTACCAATCGTTTGACGGAAGTTTTTGTAGGCGAGAACGCCGTCTATGAGCACTACAAGCTCGAAAGTACGCACGAAAAAACCGGCAACGTCTCCACCCTGCTCGTCGAGCAACAGGCCTCTTCCAATGTGCTGACAAATATCATTACGCTCCACAACGGCGTCACGCGCAACAATATCGAGATAGCGCTCAACGGCGAACAGTGTCAAACCCTGCTCTGCGGGATGGTGTTGAGCGACAAAGAGCAGCGGGTAGACAATTTCACATCGATACTCCACAACAAACCCGACTGTCACAGCAACGAACTGTTCAAATATATTCTCGACGACAATTCGGTTTGCGGATTCACCGGACGGTTGATTGTAGCAAAAGACGCGCAAAAAACACAAGCCTATCAAAACAATCGCAACATCATGCTGACACCCACAAGTCGTATGCGCACCAAGCCACAGTTAGAAATCTATGCCGACGACGTCCGCTGTTCACACGGCGCAACCATCGGGCAGTTGGACGAAAACGCGCTGTTCTACATGCGTTCACGCGGCATTTCGACCGACGAAGCACGTTTATTGCTGATGTATGCCTTCACTGCCGACGTCGTCGAAAACATCCGGATAGACGCATTGAGAGACCGGATTAAAAAGATGGTCGAAAACCGGCTACGCGGCGAAAGCCACAAGTGCACCGGTTGCTCAATCTGCACCTGACGGCGAATCGGGAACAATGAAGTACGAACCGTACACTTTTCATAACACAGAAAATCAAGCGGTATACAGGCGGGCAATTACCGCGATTTTTTGAAAAAGCTCCTCCACCGAACCTTCCACAATCGCGTCTGCCTGTTCATAAAACGGTGAGCGGGCGGACAATGTCTTTTCGACGAAATCGACCAATTCCCGTCCGCTTCTATTTTGCAGCGTCGGACGTTTTTCAACGCCCGACAATTCGAGTCGTCGCGCCAGTTCTTCGGGCGACGATTTGAGATAAAAACAGAACGCACATTGGCCGATAAGCCTCATATTATCATCGAAACACGGGACACCTCCTCCCGTAGCGACAACGACATGTGTTTTCAGCAGCAGTTCTTTCAGGCACCGACGTTCCATTTGTCGGAAGGTCTTTTCACCTTTTTCCTCAAAGATATTCCGAATCGTCATGCCGTATTTTTTTTCCAGAAAATCATCCATATCAATAAAATTCCAATCGGTCTTTTCGTCCAGCATCCTGCCGACCGTCGTTTTTCCCGCCCCCATATATCCTACAAGAAAAATACGCTCTATCCGCCTCCAATCTGTTTGTACTTCCGTTTTTCTATCTTCCATTTTTTTCACACAAGGTATTATTCCCGCTTCCAACGACCTCTTTCACACGACCTCTGTCCGTATTGAACACCATAAAATTATCTCCTATCCCCCTCTGCTGCTCTTCTTAATGCTAAAAACGCTTCTTTCAAAGGTTGGGAAACAGCACTCGTAGATTCTGCCAAAACCATTGATTGATAAATATTCAGAAATGTATTTTTTTGTCTGTGGAAAAAGTGTAGAAAATGTCGGATAAAGCCAATACAATCCAATATTGTAAATTCAATTCCTATTTTTTCATACACCCCCTTTGCATATTCGGCTACATCCAATTCAATTGTATCGGTAGTAATAAAGATATAATTATCAATCTTGTGTTCCGGTAACTTCTGTAGAGCAACGTCAATTCTCAATACTTTAAAAAAATTGACAACCTCGCCATCTATATCATTATATGTTTCGACGGGAGAAGGTATTTTATTTAATAAGACCGCACCCGAACCGGCAAAAGGTTCACAATAATGGACACAATCCGGTAACTGAGGTAACAACCAATCCAAATGGGAAAACTTACCACCATACCAACCGAAAGCAATCAATTTCTTGGGTTTATTGATACGCTGAACAGGTGGAGCTACCTTACGAGACTGTTTTACTGCTATTTTCATTTTTATTTTTTCTAAGATTTCAGGTACAAAGTTACAAAAAAGCAAAGAGAAAGAAATTTAGGGGAGGAGTCTTCCCCTCGCTTCAGCCCGCCTGCGCGGTCTTCCTTGAAGAAAGAGAAAGAGAAAGAAATTTAGGGGGGGAGTCTTCCCCTCGCTTCAGCCCGCCTGCGCGGTCTTCCTTGAAGAAAGAGAAAGAGAAAGAAATTTAGGGGGGGGAAGTCTCCCCCTCGCTTCAGCCCGCCTGCGCGGTCTTCCGCTACCCCCTCTGCGGGGCTCCGCCCCGCAACGCCCCGTAAGACAGTGTTTATAGTGATTAGTGATTAGTGATTAGTGATTAGTGATTAATCATAGCGAATCCGCACTAAACACGTCACTCATTCTCGGGAATCAGTCACTCATTCTCAGGAATACGTCGCATATTCTCGGGAATACGTCGCATATTAGGGGGAATACGTCGCATATTAGGGGGAATACGTCGCATATTAGGGGGAATACGTCGCATATTAGGGGGAATACGTCATTCATTATTTAGTGATTAGTGATTAGTGTTTAGTGATTAAACATAGCGAACCGGCACTAATCACTAACCACTAATCACTAACCACTAACCACTAACCACTAACCACTAATCACTAACCACTAATCACTAACCACTAATCACTAACCACTAATCACTAATCACTAACCACTAATCACTAATCACTAACCACTAATCACTAACCACTAATCACTAATCACTAATCACTAATCACTAATCACTAACCACTAATCACTAACCACTAATCACTAACCACTCATCACTATTTAATCACTGTCTTTCGGGGCGTTGCGGGGCAGCGCCCCGCAGAGGGGGTAGCGGAAGACCGCCGAAGGCGGGCTGTAGCGAGGGGGAGACTTCCCCCCCCTCATTCTCTTTCTCTTTCTCATTCTCTTTCTTCAAGAAAGACTGCCGCAGGCGGGCTGAAGTGTGAGGGAGACTCCCCCTGCCTCATTCTCTTTCTTCGAGCCGACAGACAGGAACGGCATTTGTTCGATTTTTTATTGTAATGTCGTTGCAGTAACTGTATTTTATTGTAACTTTGTGGCATTAACATTAACTCAATTATTTTAAATATGAAAACAACTAAACGCAACACAAAGACAAAGCAGTTAGTGATGGACGTTCTCGAAAAATACCCTTCGGCGCTTTGTCACGAAGAAATCGAGAAAAACGTATCCGAAAAGATAGACAGGGTGACCATTTACCGGATTTTGAACGGATTTTGCGAAGACGGAAAAGTCCACAAAGTGGTGGACGAAGACGGAAAAACCTACTTCTCGCTTTGCCGTCACTGCACTGCCGGTCGGCATCAGGACAACCATCCGCACTTTCGCTGTACCGACTGCAACGAAATCACTTGCCTGGACGAACAGCTAACGGATGATAAATTTACGCTACAGGGCTACAAGATTGCAAATATCTCGGTTTTTCTCACCGGCGTTTGTAAAAAATGCAATGCGCTGATCCTGTTTTTAGCGCTCACCCTGTGCTGTCCGCCCGACATGTCGGCGCAAACCCAACAGACCGATACGATACATCTCCTGCAAGAAATCGTCGTCTCGGGCTACAGTTTGCATTTGCGGGGCGAAAACGTCGCCAATGTCGAAAAAATGAGTCTGCGCCAAATGCCGTTTCAAGGCATCTCGTTGAGCGAAAAACTGACCGGTATCGCAGGAGTCGACAACTTCGCTACAGGAACAGGTATCGGCAAACCGGTTATCCGCGGGTTGAGTGGAAACCGTATCGCCGTTTTTTCGCAAGGCGTTCGCATCGAAAACCAGCAGTGGGGCGACGAACACGGACTGGGACTGGACGATAACGGCTACGAGCAAGTCGAAATTATCAAAGGCCCGGCGTCGCTGCTCTACGGTAGCGATGCGCTGGGCGGCGTACTGTTTTTTGCCGACGAGCGGCACGCAAAAAATAACACGATTGAAGCAACATTCAATTCCGAATTTCAAACCAATACGTCGGGATTTAGAAACACGGTAGCGTTCAAACTATCCAAAAACAACTTTCATTTCAACCTGTTCGGCGGCCACACCACACATCAGGACTATCGCGACGGCCAAAATAATGTTGTCCCCAACAGTCGTTTCGGCACCCGAGATATAAAATCGACCGTTGCCTATAGCGGTAAAAAATATACGGCTTCGTTGAAATACAATTATTTGAATGAAAAATACGGCCTAACCGAACTCGAACTCGAACACCAACACGAGGGCGAAGAACAGGAGGAAGATCTACACAAATACCGGAACGGCAGAACGCCCGAAATGCCCCACCAAAACCTCCATACGCAGTTGATAGCTTGGGAGAATACGCTGTTTTTCGACGACAATGCAAAGGTGAAAATAGACGTTGGCTATGTTTACAACAAACGCCAGGAATTTGAAGACGAACATCATCACCAAGGCGATGCGCACGACGAACACGAACACGAACACGAACACGAACACGAACACGAACACGGAGAGGAGGCGGCATTGGATATGAATCTCGGTACGTTTTCCTACAATGCCCGATACTATTCGCCCCGTCGGGGAAAGTGGGAACTGATTACGGGCAGTCAGGGTTTATATCAGACAAACAAAAATCACGGCGAGGAAACGTTGATTCCCGACGCTTCGACCTTCGACATCGGCGCGTTCATCATGAGTAATTTCCACTACGGCCAAAAGGCCTGTTGGCAATCGGGCGTCCGGATAGACAACCGTCACATTCAAGCGCTCGACAAGACGTTGAACAACGATTATCCTGCATTTAATTTCTCGACGGGGATTTTTCAGCCGCTTGCCGACCGGTTGAATTTACGTACCAACATTTCCACCGGTTTTCGTGCGCCGAACATGTTTGAGTTGCTCAGCGACGGTATTCATCACGGAACGAACCGTTATGAAATCGGTAATCAGGCATTAAAAACCGAAAATTCGTATCAGATCGACGCTTCGTTAAATTGGAGCCTACCCTGTTTCGAAGCCTTCATCAGTCCCTATTTCAACCACATCCGCAACTATATTTACCTCCACCCGACCAACGGAGAAATAGACGGCACATCGGTCTACAGCTATTTGCAGACAACTGCTTTTCTCTACGGCGGCGAAACGGGAGTCGACCTGCACCCGCAATCGCTCTCCTGGTTGCACCTCGAATGTACTTATGCCGGTACTTTCGGACAGGATTCCGACCACAATCGGTTACCGCTGATGCCTTCGCAGAAGCTCAAAACAAATTTAAGTGTCGTATTTACGTCCGGGAAGAGGCTAAAAAAGTATTCGTTTTACCTGCAAAACCGCTATTCTTTTGCTCAAAATTTGGTTGCCGCCGAAGAAACGGCAACGCCGGCCTACCATCTACTCAATTGTGGTGCAAGTGTTGAATTCCTTTTCGGGAAGCAACGGCTACTCATGCACCTGTCGGCAAATAACCTGTTGAACGAAAGGTATTACGACCATCTTTCGCGCTACAAAAATGACGGAATTTACAATCAGGGGCGAAACTTTGTCCTAAAATTGACCCTGCCGGTAACGGTCGATATCATTCGGTAACGGATTAAATCGTTTTTTAGCCCTTGTCGTCATCCTTCCGGAGCGAGAAAGAGAAAGAATATTAGGGGGGGGGAAGTCTCCCCCTCGCTTCAGCCGCCTACGGCGTCTTCCGCTACCCCCTCTGCGGGGCGCTGCCCCGCAACGCCCCGTAAGAGAATGAAGAGTGAAGAGTGTTTAGTGATTAGTGATTAGCAAGTTCGCCCTGTTTAACCATTAATCACTAAACACGAAACACGAATCACTGATTTTTTGTAATCCGGAAAATCAAAGTTCGGACATTTTTCCTACTTTTGAGAAACTTTCATGAAAGTTTGCAAGGTTAGAAAAATAGATTTACATTCGCAGTGGTTTTTTAAAGCCACTGAAAAATATGGAAATATTCTTTACAAATAGGTTGACGCGGACCGGCAGAAGTCTCTTAAAAATGACAATCGCTGTTTTGTACTCACAAATTGTCTTTTACGCCTACAGACCCGTCCGCCCGATGCGCTCCGTTTTTCATCTTACCGCATATCCTGCAATCACGATGTATACAAGATGTCTGTTACCCGCATATACAATATTAGATATATTGTTGGTACACTCGCACGGCACGATAAAAAAAAGTGGTTGGCAGTCATTGCTCCGGAGGTTTTTTAGTCCATTTATCGCCTCCGCGCCGGACTGCCGACCACTGATTGATACCCCCTTCCGAATCCCCAATTAAATTATATATACAATCAATTTCCATTATTATTAACGTAAAAAAAAAACAGAAAAATGAAATCAAAAATTATTCTTTTTTGTTTGGCAATCGCCGCTACGTTGGCGATGAATGCGCAATCCCTCATTGTTGAGGAAAATTTTAATTATCCTGTCGGCGACGCCCTGACCGATCATGGTTGGGAGGTAACAGACGCAGGTGGAACGAATCCCATTCTGGTTGGTCAGGGTTCTCTGACATACGACGGCTATCTGCCGAATGAGGGCAATCACGCCGTTATGGGAACCAGCGGCGAAGATATTTACCTGCCTTTCGATGAAACTGTTTTTCCCGATGTAGACGGGTCAGGCACTCTTTATGCCGCTTTTGTGATGAATGTGTCTGCAATATTCGGAAATCCGAGCTACCCGATTCATTTTAACAGAACGGTGAGTTCTTTTTTCGGTAAACTCTGTCTGAAATCATCGGAAACGGGTTTTACGGTAGCCATTGAGCCGTCAGGTAATCCGGGCGGTTCAACTTCGTGGCATAACCAAACGCTGAACTTCGGCGAAAACTACTTGTTCGTACTCAAATACGAAAAGATAGCCGGCGAATGGAATGATGTAATGTCGTTGTATATCAATCCCGTTCCGGGCCAGGCAGAGCCGACAACACCTGCTTTGACAAAGGTTGCAGACCAATCGGAAGCATATAACCTGAAAGGTTTCTGTCTGCGTCAGGCAGCGACGAGCGGTTCGTCGAACTTTATGATTGACGGCATCAGGATTGCAACTACCTGGGAGGAGGCTGTGAAAGCTGCCGAAACAACACCAGAACCGGAACCGCTGACCACTGTTGAAGAAAACTTCGATTATCCTGTCGGCGACGCCCTGACTGCTCATGGCTGGACGCAGTCGGACGAAGGAGATAATCCCATTCTGGTTGGCAACGGTTCTTTGACCTTCCCCGGCTATCTGCCGAATAGCGGCAATCACGCCATTATGCAGACTATCGGCGAAGATGTTCGTTTGTCTTTAGGGGGAACCGCTTTTCCCAATCAGGCGTCAGGCTCTCTCTATGCCGCTTTTGTTATCAATGTATCCGAAATACACAAGGGAATGCGAGGAGTTAGTGAAAGCTATCCGATTTACTTTAGCAGCAGCACGCTTACTGACGAACATTTCAGCAAATTTTGTTTAAAATCGTCAGGAGAAGGCTTTACGGTAGGCATAGAACCGTCGGCTTATGCGACTCTTAGTAGTCCGTGGTACGACCAGACGCTAAATTTCGGCGAAAACTACCTGATTGTTATCAAATACGAAAAAATAGACGGTGAACACAACGACGCAATGTCATTGTATGTCAATCCTGTTCCGGGCCAGGCAGAGCCGGAAACGCCGACTTTGACAAAAGTTGAAGATAACGAATACGAAAATGAAGCAACCGATTTGATTGGCTTCTGTCTGCGTCAGGCAGCAATGGGCAATATGGAAGCATCGTCGAGTTTTACGATTGACGGCATCAGGATTGCAACCACCTGGGAGGAGGCTGTGAAAGCTGCCGAAACAATACCGGAACCGGAACCCACTGTGCTGCCCCTGCCTTATGTCGACAATTTTGACGGGCATGAAGGCGCCGCTACAAGCTCATCGGACACAAGAATCATCATGGACGGATGGGTAGTGGAAGACCTTAATCCGGATATTGCAGAACCGGAATCGTGGTTTTTAGCCGAAAGAGTATCGTCGATGTATAGAGCACATTCCGAACCCAATTCGCTTGTATGTTCGTGGAGCGGAGCGACGTATAACGACTATCTGTTTACGCCGTTCTTCAATTTTGAAGCAGGCAAAAACTATACGCTGACGTTCTACAGACGGCAATCACCGGCAAATATGTCTCCAACGACGCTTACGGTCGACTTGTTTTCGGCGCAATCGTCGGCAAGTGTGGCACAGTCGCTCAATGCCGAATTTACGTTCCCTGATAATCAGTGGATCAAAACCGAAGTCGTCATCACTCCGGACGTAACAGGCAACTATTGCATCGGCTTCAAAGTCGAATCGGCAGGATTCGCCGGCATTGTGGGTATTGACGATATGTCGCTGAGAGAAGGTAATCCGCAGGTTGCGCTTGTTGCGGTACTCCCGGCAGACGAGGCTATAGATGTATACGTTAACACGCAGGTGTCGGCACAATTCGACCATCCGATAACCATTACCGATGCTTCGAAGATTACGATTGCAAACGCAACAGGCGTAACGGCATCCGTTGACGCCGAAAATCCGAATCAGCTCAACATCGCACACGACAGCTTCGAGTTCGGCGCCACCTACACGGTAACGATTGACAAGGAAGCAATCGCCGATTTTGCGGGCGAAGAAGCAATAACCTGGAGCTTCACAACCGTGGGTTTGGATGTTGAAGTTGTGGGACAGTCGCCTGTAAATGACGATCCGGGCATTTTCCCGAAACACAAAATCTTACTGGAATTTAATCAGACGCCTGTTGTGCTCGACGAAAGTAAAATAACAATAAATAACGGTGTGACGGTTGAGGGTACGACAGTTGAGGA
>JAIRTG010000245.1 GCA_031255055.1 Prevotellaceae bacterium | reverse complement strand
CCTATCTGAATCCTGTGTCGTCGATCGGACCCGGTACTTACGTCCTTTGGCAGAACATTGTCAATTCGTATCAAATCTGGCGGAAACGGAAAAGCCTTTAACCGGATTTCGGCTGATGGATTTCGGCTTCCATCTGCGCCCTCGACTTACTTTTCGTTACCAGAAACACCCCTGTAAACACAAGAACGGCGGACAACAGTTTATCGACGCCGAATGCTTCGATACCGATAACGATGGATACAAAGGCGGAAATAACCGGCTGCACATAGCTGTACATGCTGATAGTTGTCGGGCGCAGTGTTTTCTGTCCGACAGGAATCAGCAGATAAGCCAGAAAAGTGGCAAAGACAACAATATATCCAATCCGCAGATAGCTATCGAGGCTGATGGCCGAAAAGTCGGTAGCGACCAACGCTTCGTACGACAGCAGGAAGTTCGGGACAGCCGAAAAAAGAAACATCCATTTCATCAGCGTAACGGGAGAATACCGCCCCGTCAGCTCCTTGAAAAGCGTAAGATAGAGCGAAAAAGACAGTACGCCCACAAAGATGATTCCGTTGCCGAGTATGCTCCGGCTGCCTGCCGTCTGCACATGTCCCAGTATGAGCGTCAGCACGCCGACAGCGCCGATACAGACGCCCAGCGCCTTTTTCCACGTAATGGGTTCTTTGAGGAAACAGGCGGCCAAAAACATACTGAGGATAGGCAGAAACGTTTGTTCTATTGCCGCATCAATCGGCGAAGTCATCGACAGTCCGATGATAAACATTGTCTGATTCAGTCCGATGGCGAATATCGACGCGAAAAACATCAGCAGCAAATCTTTTTTCGGCACGCGCTCTTTTTTCATAAAGAAAGAGATCGACCAGAACAGCAACAGCGCTCCCGCAGTCCGCAAAAACGCAACAACCAGCGGATGGACAACATCGGGTACCAGCGAACGCGAAACAGCAGTGTTGATCCCGAAAATCGCATTTGTCAGAAAAAGCGAAACATGTCCGGCGGATTTATTATAATTCATTTTAGTTCCCCTACGAATTTAAACATGCAAACATACGCAAAATTCGATATAAAATGCTACTTTTGCCGCCGTTTTGGGAGCGGATGTGCGAACAATGTGCTCAGCACACAGCATCCGAAAAAGAAACGAAACATCAAACTAACAATACTAAAAAGCATTCGGTATGAAAAGAATTATCAGTACAACAAATGCGCCTGCGGCCATCGGCCCCTACAGTCAGGCGGTAGAAATCAACGGTTTTTTATACATTTCAGGACAGTTGCCTGTCGATCCCGCAAGCGGCGGGATAGCGGCAAACACGGTTACAGATCAGGCCGAGCAGGTTTTTGCAAACATCAAAGCCATTCTCGACGAAGCCGGATACACGTTTAACGACGTGATAAAATCGACCGTCTTTCTGGCCGACATAGCGGATTTCGGAGACATGAACAACGTCTACCGGAAATACTACGAATCGGACTGTCCGGCGCGTTCGGCATTTGCCGTAAAAAGCCTTCCGCTGGGCGCTTTGGTCGAAATAGAAACCATTGCCGCAAAATAGTGATGAGTGATGAGTGATGAGTGATGAGTGCGGATTCGCCATGATTAAACACTCTTCACTCTTCACTCTTCACTCTTCACTCTTCACTAAACACTAAACGAAACATGGAACCACAAGACATAGAACTGTTGCGGGTTTTGAACCGCCATCGTTCGATACGTAAATACACAAAAGAAAAAATTGCTCCCGAGCTGATGAACCAACTGCTCGAAACGGCTTGCAGGACGTCGAACACAGGCAATATGCAAGCATACGGCATTGTTGTCACAACAGACGACGGACTGAAAAAACGACTGTCGCCGGCACATTTTAATCAGCCGATGGTAGTCGAAGCGGCTGCCGTACTGACATTCTGCGCCGACTTCAACCGCTTTACAAAATGGTGTCGGCAGCGAAAAGCCGATCCGGGATACGACAATTTACAATCATTTCTCACATCGGCCATCGACGCGCTCATCGCCGCACAGACATTTTGCATAGCCGCCGAAAGTCAGGGATTAGGCATCTGCTATCTGGGTACGGCGACCTACAACGCAGAAGCGATTATCGACATATTGAACCTGCCCGAACTAGTAGTACCGATCACCACCGTCACGGTCGGGTATCCGGAAGAGACATCCGAGCAAACCGACCGACTGCCACCAAATGCGGTGGTACACAGAGAGCAATACGCCGACTTTACCCCCGAAACGATCGACGAATTATATCGGGAAAAGGAACAGAGCGATTTTTATGCGAAATTCGTGACGGAAAACAACAAAGAAACAATCGCACAAGTATTTACCGACGTCCGCTATCCGCGAAAAAACAACGAACTATTTTCCGACAAATACCTCGAAGTATTAAAGCAACAAGGCTTTCTAAAATAGCGGCATCAAACCTCGTATACGAAAACAAGCAACCTTTGGAGAAAAGATTGCTTGTTTTTTTGTGACCGGTACCTGTTTTCCTGCGGGATCGAATGTCCGATTAAGAGCAATCAATCCGGTAATATCAACGGTAGCGGGAGTCGTTTCATATTCAACTCAACCATTCCTTTCGGCGCATTATTTTGTACATCCAACCGTTCGAACCTCGACCCGAAAGGACTGCCCAACGCATCTTGAGCGCCTTGCGGAGACAGTCCGCCGATCAGGTCGACGACCGTCTTCAACAACGGCTCCGACAAACTACCCAAAGCAGTCGGATTCTGCAACAAATTTTCTTGCACCCGAACATCCGGCTCAATCCCCCCCTGCGATTCGGGGAACCCGTTTTTATTCATATACCGGTATATCATAATATACATACCCCAGTTGGCGATCGACATATCCGGTAGGGTATACAAATTTTCAGGCGTGACGATGGTACCGCCATTATATTTACCGGCCGTTTTCTCGCCCACCAGCACCACATCCAGATACGGTTTCACGCCCGCGATGGTAGCTTCCGACGCCGAGGCGGTATTTCTGCCCGTAATCACAAACAATCTCGACAAGTTCAGGTGGCTATCGATCGTCACACCTTCCGTTTTACCGTTCTCATCGGTATACTGATACCGGCGATCATAATAGTCGACAGGGACTTCGTTTCGATTCGCGAAATAATCCGTCAGATGTTGGTTATACACTTGTTTCAAATACATTTCGTGATTATCCAAAACAGCTACCGGAACAATCATACTCGACAAAATCAGGGAAGTCAGCGCATATCCCCCCGAATTATATCTCAGATCGAGAATCAGCTCATCGACACCCTCTTGAGCGAACTTAGCGAACGCATCCTTCAGCCGTCCGTGCGACTTGAGCAAATAATCGGTATAGACCAAATAGCCGATTTTTTTACCGTCTACATCCAGCGTTTCATCCCGAATCACCGGATCCATATACTCCTTCACAGCATTCAGCGACACTTTTTGCCCCGTATAGTTCAGCACATCACCCTCCAACCGGCCGAAATCCAGTTCGACAGCAGGGGCATAGAGCAGGTCGGTATAATTATCGACCGTAATTTTTCCGCCGTTTTTTCCCACGAACAAGTGTCCCCTTTCGATACCGGCCTGTTCGGCGGGAGAATTGGCATAGACATATTCGACGACCGCAAAAACATCCGGTCGCTCCTCCGCCAATCGATAGAACGCCAGCGAATAACCGAAAGTAGCGCCGGTTCCCGAAAAAGATTCGAGCAGACTTTGCACATTATCGGTCAGCATCGACCAACGGTCATCCTTATAGCGCAATTTTTCAAAAAGCTCATACGGATTTTTTTCAGTTTTAGGGTTTGTGTGCGGCATTTCCCTGTTCCACAGATAATAGACATCGAATCCATCGACAATAAACCGGTTCACCTTTTCCGTTTCATTGGCGGGACCATTCGGTGCATTATTATTTCCGCAAGCGCTGTTTACAAGAGCGATCAGCAGCGCAAAAAACAGATTGGCTGCCATTTTGAATGTTTTCATAAATTGAGTTGATTTATAATTGAGTCAAACTAAGATAATTCGCTACAGAGGGACATTTATTTTTTAGCGAACCAAAAGTATAACAAAATAACCGTATAAAAAAACGGATGACAAACAAGATACCGTCTTTCTTCAAGAAAGAGAAAGAGAAAGAGAAAGAGAATGAGGGGGGGGGGGAAGTCTCCCCCTCGCTTCAGCCCGCTGCGCGGTCTTCCGCTACCCCCTCTGCGGGGCGCTGCCCCGCAACGCCCCGGAAGAGAATGAAAAATGAAGAATGAAGAATAATTAGTGATGAACGATGAATGATGAATGATTAAACATGGCGAACTTGCAAATCACTCATCACTCATCACTCTTCATTCTTCACTCTTCACTCATCACTCTTCATTCTTCACTCTTCATTCTCTTACGGGGCGTTGCGGGGCAGCGCCCCGCAGAGGGGGTAGCGGAAGACCGCCGCAGGCGGGCTGAAGCGAGGGGGAGACTTCCCCCCCCCAAATTCTCTTTCTATTCTTGGTGTTTAGTGTTTAGTGTTTAATGCGGTTCGCAGGGTTTAATCACGAATTATTGATCACTAAACACGGAGGTTCGTCCTGTCAATGAAATCGTTGCATAAAACAATACATTCGATTTTGAATTAGCCGAATTTTCGTGTACATTTGTGAAAAATGTAAAAAACGACTCAGGCCATGCCTAAAAGCAAAAATAACCGTAAAAAAAAGAAAAAAAATCCGCCGGTACGGTCATTCGGCGTCAGACTCAGTAATAGTTCCTTAGACGTCTGCTACGCGACTGCCAGACGCATCATCAAGGCGTTGGGCGAAGATGAAGCATTGTTCGATGTCTTCACTAAACGACAGAAACATCGTATGTTTATCGTTACGGTTATGCCTCCGCATATCTTGGCGATGCCGGGACACGCAGTGCCTAAATCGTTCCTGACCTATATACAATATATGTTGATCTCGAAGCTGAAGCAACTCTATTTTGACGAAGAAAATAAAGTGACATGGATGGATATCGCAACCGTGGGTGAAGGTATGATGTTTTCGTTTATGGCTGACGGATATACAAGCTTTCTACAGCAGCAGCAACTGGAAGTGGCTCAGCGTCTGCTGGCCGCCCTGGAAAAGAAAGATATATTTGTAAGCTGTCAGGAGAAAATAAAGGAAATGGTCAGAATCTCGCTCATCTCTCTCTCTCAGCCGAATTTCCGAACTTACGGGATGTTGTTGCCCGAACTGCATCCGGTTCAAAATCGACCCGTTGTCCGAAACCGACTCTATATCACGGCACATAAATGTCAAACATTGAGATTTAATTACCATAACTACGAACGGATTGCTTTTCGATTCCTCCTGCCGCCGATAGGAAAAGAACCGCTTACCAATGCCTTTTTTATGATGAGCTGGATTTTTCCGAACGTTAATATCAAGCACGATAGACGACTGGATGTGTATATACAGTCACATGCCATTCACCGCTTCAAGGAACGTCTCGATATACTTAGTCCCGCTATACGTTCCGAATTGCTGCATATTTCACTCTCGATCATACCGAAAGTAGTGCGCGGTACGGACGGTAAAATGTACATCCCTTGCAATATGCCGGACGAAAAAGAGCTGAAAGCTATCGGCTATTTCGCTTTTACCATTAGCGGTAACAATCTGCTTATTCTCACGTTTCTTCCGCTGCTTAGCTACCGCGTGCCCGAAGGATACCTGCTCGGCGAACGACTGCACCTCTCGCAAGAGGATATGGTCTATCTGGGAATGGATAAACTGAAATTCTTCTATGAGGTGGATATCGAACAGATCCCTGCGCTGAAACGGATATTGTTCGACGAACTGCATCTCAACTATCTTCATAAGGCGAATCCGTATTATAAAACAACTGTCCCTTTTAGCGAAAAAAGAACGGCTTTTGTGAAAAATTTCTTCCGAGATGTCGAAGATTATTGATGCGTGGTTGACGTGAGTGATGAGGTGATGCGTGTAAATTCGGTGTGTTTAAACGCAAAATGCTAATCGTTACAATTCGGACAGTCGAAGTCTTCGATTTGATTTTCTTTGCTCTGCATACCCTCTCCGATAGCTTTTTCGATCGACTTCCCTCTGAACTCTTCGGAACAAAAGACAGGTACGTGCATCATATTGTGAGCCTAAATAATCACTACATTGGGGCGTTCATGTGCGTTTATATGGCTTCCGGAAAACGCGAATAAAGAGGCGGTCGCCAACAGGTTTTGCATTTTCTTGTTTGTCTGCTTCATGTTGTTTTATGATTTTATGATTGAATTTTTTCGGGTATCGGACGAAAATCGAAACGATGATAAAAGTCGATCTCGCCGACAAATGGCTGCGGTAGGTTAGTGACTGTTTTGATTTTTAAAAAACAGTTTCTTAAATCGACAGTCCCCACAAAAAAGTAGTATGCTATCCTCTCGGACGGCATACTACAGAACCAAATAAATCGGAATCAGTGAATGAAACAAGTTTATTTAATACACCGCTGTGTATTAACCCAATCCTCGATTTTCGGTTTTCAATTTTCAATTCACAATTATCAACCCTCACGTTATCAACCACACATTTTTATCCATATAATAGCAAGTACTCTTTTGTTGCAGGTCTGCGTTTTTGTCGCTTTAGCAGCGGTTTGATTGTATTTTGATGTAATATTGTTATTTTCTTTGCGTTGAAAATAAAAACCTTTGCGAAAATAAGGCTGTTTTTTGATTAAGCGAACGTTCTGACGACTCGTGGGCGGGAACCGTAAAGAGCAGAATGTTAATCGGCAATAAACGTTAAGCAATCTTTGGTTATGGCGGATGTTTTATCGGATGAATGTTTGCAGCGAAGAAGCAGCGGCAGGCGGTTGGTAAACGACAATCCATTGTCGCCTTGTTGAAAAGGGGGGAGACGAAAGTAAGAACGCTTTCGGAAGAAGATGAACAAGAGAGTCGAGTAGGAGAGGGGCGTAACCGTTCTCAGGCTACCCGTCTCAAAAAAGGATGTCCGTTGTGGACACCCTTTTATCTGTTTGCCGTCCG
The DNA here is from genome assembly GCA_031255055.1 of Prevotellaceae bacterium. Lineage (GTDB taxonomy): Bacteria > Bacteroidota > Bacteroidia > Bacteroidales > Paludibacteraceae > JAIRTG01. The sequence continues at coordinate 612 of JAIRTG010000245.1, read as the reverse complement.
GTGTTATCAAATAAGTTCAAAGCCGGTGTAAGGAATCAGCGCTTCGGGGATGCGGATTCCCTGCGACGTCTGATTGTTTTCGAGCAGGGCGGCCACGATACGCGGTAATGCCAATGCGCTCCCGTTGAGCGTGTGACAAAGCTGCGTCTTTTTGTCCGCATTTTTGTAGCGACATTTCAAACGGTTGGCCTGGTAGCTTTCAAAGTTGGAAACAGAACTTACTTCGAGCCAGCGTTGCTGCGCCGCCGAAAATACCTCGAAATCGAATGTCAGCGCCGATGTAAAACTCATATCTCCTCCGCACAGGCGCAGAATACGCCAGGGCAGTTCCAACTTCTCGACCAACGACTGCACGTAATCAACCATTTCTTTGAGTGACTTATAGGAATGTTCGGGCGTGTCGATGCGGACAATTTCCACCTTGTCGAACTGGTGCAGACGATTCAAGCCGCGCACATCTTTGCCGTACGAGCCTGCCTCGCGACGGAAACATGCCGAGTATGCGGTGTTTTTTACCGGCAGTTCATTCTCCGTCAGAATCATATCCCGGTAAATGTTGGTTACGGGCACTTCTGCCGTCGGAATCAAATACAAATCATCCAAACCGGCATG
>JAIRTG010000243.1 GCA_031255055.1 Prevotellaceae bacterium | reverse complement strand
AAAACAATCAATTTTCGCGACCAAATGGAGAATAACCTTGTTTTATGGCTGAATGATTTTGGTGAAGAGTATGTACATGGTATGCCTGAAACGTTATCTATTGTGGGTGGAGCTGTTGCAGAAACAGGGGGGCAGCCTCTTGTAATGAAAAAAGATGGAGGTCTTTTTGAAATCTATACTTCGTTAACTGCCGGAACCTATTCCTTCGATGATACGAATCTTTCCGGCGGTGGTACGGTAACGGAGGACGGCGTTTATCGTATCCGGGTCGATTATCACACCGATCCCGTTACGGTCGACCGGCAAAAGATTAATCGGCTTTATGCTTGGTATCCGTGGGGTCAGCTTGATTTGTTCGATTTATCATACGCAGGCAATTCGACTTTCAAAGTTGAAGATAAAACATGGACTCCGACATCCGACAACAGATTTCGCATCCGTATGCAGGTAGGAGACGACAATACCATTGAAACCTATGGCCCGAAAGACGGGGGAACTTTTGTTTTAATAGGTAATGGGCAATGGGGTGCGGGAAACGATTATAATTATGGCGTTGATAAAAGTAAATACTTTAAAACAGGCCTCCCATTCAGTATGACAGTGGATTTGTCTCCCGCAACAGGTTATTCCGTTACAGTAACAGATTATATTTCAGATCAGGACATAAACGATTATTCTCTCACGGTTATGGGTTCTTCTGTTCCGAATGGAGAAGGAGCGACCGGTAAAGTCGGTTATGCACAAATGTATCAGCAATATCTTGCAAGTGAAGCCCAACATTCCTGGACGGTAATACATAAATCGGTTAACGGAAACAATACAACTCAGTTGATGGCTCGTTGGGGGAGAGATTTCCTTCCGACTAAAAGTCGTTATATATACTATGGGCTCTCGCTCGCCAACGAAGGTATTCGCACTTCCGGTCAGACAGCTTTTAACAGTTATCAAAACAATATGGCTACATTAATTGCGTGGGCGCGAGATATAGGCAGAGTTCCATTAGCCGGCAATGTTTACCCGCAGAGTCTGTACAATGCTACTGATTATAATTATGTGAAACGAATGAACTTGTTGATGCACGAATGGGATATTCCTACAGTAAACCTGCTGGGTGCGGTAGATGACGGAAACGGACGATGGGTGTCGGACTGTCGGTATGACGACGGGCATCCCAACACCAAAGGACACACCGAAATGTTTTACGCTTTCGTACCTTCGTTGCTTGATGCATTGAGTGAAGGTAAAGCTCAGCCCCAGTTAGATGGAAGCACTTCAATCACGCTGACAAAAGACAACGCACAACAAATTGTATGGAACCCCGAGAATATATTGCACTCTTTCACACTCTCATTTTCATTCAAAACAGGTGCAACATCAGGTACAATCGCATCGTTTACCACTGAAAATAATTCATCAGCCTATCTGGAAATAGATGCAGACGGAAAACTTGTATATCACACCGTGTCTGCTTCCGGTCAATTGAAATCGTCTGCTTCAGTGAATGATGGAACATGGCATCAGGTAAGTCTGACACACTATTATGCAAGGGGCGCCACTTTCCTGTATATGGATGGAATCCCGGTAACAGGTTCAATTGCTGAACGGCTTGCACCAACCCGTTTTTGCTTAAATGACATCGAAAACACATTAGAGTCTGTTGATTTCAGAGACTTGTTTTTCCATCGTTCAGGAATGACTCCGGAGGAGATAGCAGCATTACATTCAGGCAGGATGTTGAAGTCGAGTCTCGAAATATATGCTCCTTTGGATGATAGCGCGGGTACTCCGGATTTGTATAACTCGGCACAAAGTCTCAATACATTGTCTATGGAAGATCAGAATTCTTCGAGCGATATCGAAGATATTATATATATGATGGACACGGATTTCAAAGAAATTGCCATATATTCGATTACAGGACAATTAGTATTGCTGTCGTCCGATACGTATCTGAACTCACTTGACACGCTGAAAACAGGCGTGTACGTAGTGAAAATGGCCACTTGGAAAGGAGAAATGACCACTCGAAAAATAGCTGTAAAATAAAAAACCTGATATAAAACCTGATATAAAACCTGATATAAAACCTGATATAAAACCTGATATAAAACCTGATATAAAACCTGATATAAAACCTGATATAAAACTTAGAAACTGTTTTGAATTTTTTCATATTCGTGAAATTCAAAATAGTTTCTTATACAATTTCTTATACAATCTCTTATACAATTCGCAAAAATCAAATTCAAATCATGCAGCACTTATTTAGGCTTTTTTCAGTGGCGATACTATCTGTCGGATTCATAGTAAGCATTTCAGCTACGCCAAGGGTGAAGAGAACAATCAATGAAAAGTGGGTTTTCTACAAAGGCGATATAAAAGACGCCGAAAAGGAAAAATTTGACGACAACAAATGGGAAATTATCAATTTACCTCACACTTGGAATGTTGAAGATTCCGAAGATGAACCTTACGGTTGGTATCGTGGGGTGGGTTTCTACCGCAAAAAAATGATGATTGAACGTTCTTTAACCGACAACCGGAATCTATTTTTGGCATTTGAAGGAGCCGCTCAGGTCACCGAAGTGTGGGTCAACGGAACAAAAGCGGGCAATGCTCACATTGGCGGATACACTCCATTCACTTACGATATTACGAATTTGGTGAAACCCGGACAAGAGAACACTTTTGCGATAAAAGTAGACAACAGCCACAATGAAGATATCATTCCTTTGTCGGCAGATTTCACCTTTTTCGGAGGAATATATCGTGATGTCTATCTCGTGTCAACGGAACACGTACATTTCGACATGAAGAATTCCGGAACGGGAATTTTCATTCATACGCAAGACATAACCGACAGGGCTGCAAAGGTGATAATCAAATCAAATTTTGATATTTCCGGCAGAAAAGATATCTCCATCGAACACTTGATTATAAATAAGGAAGGCATTACAGTCGCTTCCGGCCTGAGTAAGGTGAAAGCCGGAAGTGATGCCGAATATAAAATGGAAGTAAAAAATCCCGTTCTGTGGGACACTGAGACCCCATATCTTTATAGTGTCGTCAGTCGACTGAAAGATAAGCAGGGCAACATTCTGGACGAAGTGTTCAATCCCTTAGGTATTCGTTGGTTTTCTTTCGACCCCGATAAAGGTTTCTTCCTGAACGGAAAGCACGTAAAGTTGATAGGAACCAATCGTCATCAGGATTATTCGGGTTATGGTAATGCGCTTACGGACGATATGCATCGTTACGACATGAAACTACTGAAAGAGATGGGAGCCAACTGTCTGCGCATTTCTCATTACCCACAGGATCCGTCCATATTGGAAATGTGCGATCGATATGGTTTTATTTGTTTTGAAGAGTTGCCTGTAATCAACAGGATAACTACTGCAGATGCCTTCTATGAAAATACGATCTCTCAAATAAGAGAAATGATTATACGCGATTACAACCATCCGTGTATCGTAGCGTGGAACATGAGCAACGAAATAAATGCTCATTATCCGAGAGGAAATATGAAAGAAGAAGAACGAGCTGAATACAGAGTCTTTATTTCCGAATTTCTAAGTAAGCTCAACGATTTCATAAAATCAACCGATCCGCATCGTGTGTCAATGGTTGTGCACTGTTTTGAACCGAAAGACAATGTAGAATTGGGTTATCACAACGCTGATTTTATCGGTTACAATAAATACAAAGGGTGGTACGAAGGAAAGACAGAAGATATTTATCAGGTTTTTGCCGACTATAAAGCTGCCGATCCGGAACATCCTTTCTTTTTGAGCGAATACGGCGCTCAGTCCGACACGCGGCTTCATTCATTCAATCCCAGCCGTTATGACCATTCGGAAGAGTATCAATTGATGTTCTTGAAAACGTACCTGAAAGCCATCATGGAAACCGATTTTGTCGTAGGTGGAACAGTGTGGAATTTTGCCGATTTTAATTCCGAATATCGTAGTGATGCCATTCCGCACATCAATGAAAAAGGTTTGGTCACAGCCGATCGCCGGCTCAAAGCCTGTTACTATTACTATAAAACGGTATTGTCCAAAAACACCTATGTTTCTATCCCGTACAAACTATGGAATGTTCGTGGTGGGCGCGAAGACAGAAGCAATGCCGGAGTTTGTACGCAACCCGTAGAGGTTTTTGCCAACATCCCGGAAGTAGAGTTGTTGTTGAACGGAAAGTTGCTTGCCGTCAAAACGGTTGAAGAATACTCGGCCACTTTCGATGTCCCATTCTGTAATGGGGACAATTTACTGCAGGTTCGGGCAACAGATTCAAACGGTAATACCGCGCAGGATTTTATGAAAGTAGCATTTCAGTTACAGCCTTATGAGATGAAAAGCGGCAGTATCGAGTTCAATGAAATTGCAATCAATTGCGGGTCGAATTGTTATTTCAACGATGACGCCAAAAACAATTACCTTTGGACTGTCGACAGGCCTTACACAAAAGGCAATTGGGGTTATACCGGAGGTAGGCTTCATAGAGAAAATTGCAATGTCATGCGAACGCTTCTTGACCCTTTGTATCAGACTCAGTTGCGAGGTCTTGGCAGCTATCGTTTCGATGTGTCGGAAGGCAATTACGAAATCACTCTTCTTTTTGCCGAGTTAAATGATAAGAAAGAAAACAAACGGGTTTTCGATGTGGCAATAAACGGTACAACTGTTCTCGAAAACCTGAATGTAGCTCAACAATATGGCATTCGCGAGGCAGTAGCCATCCGGTTTGATGTTACGGTAGACGACAGCAATGGCATCTCTGTTGATTTCACCCCTAAAGAAGGCGAAACGATGCTGAACGGGATTGTTTGTAGAAAAGTTTACTAAGAGGATGTAATCGGTAATATATCAAATTAGAGGACGATTTTATAACTAATTAACAATCGTTGCAAGACTTGCAAAAATGAAAAAAAGATGGTTTTTCGGTAGGAGTGATTTGTATGACATCGCTACAAAACATGCGGAAACAACAATAAACAATCATTTCCGTGAAGATGGAAGCAGTTACTATATAGCTGTTTATGATACAATAACAGGAGATTTGATAAAAGCAATACATCAAGGTAGGTTATGCCGATGAAACCATGTGGGCACGCGGAGAAGCTTGGGCTTATCGAACTAAAGAAACATTCAGAAAAGCGATCATGAAATTCTTTGAAAATATCGCCGAATATAAACAAGAGTTGCAAAATCTGATGACTCTTAATTTTAGATTGTGTAATTCACAGTCCTTTTCATTATGAGTATAAATCACTTAGATATTTATGAATAACTACACTTACCATTTTTTTGCCTTTGATTTAGGCGCCACCAGCGGACGTTCCATATTGGGAATATTACAAAACGGTCGATTAGAATTAAAGGAGCTGACCCGTTTCCCCAATAAAATCCTTCGCATCAATGACAAATACTATTGGAATATTTACACTTTGTTCGAAGAACTCAAAAAAGGACTTCGCACCACGCAACAGCAGGGAATCGATTTAGACGGAATCGGCATCGACACTTGGGGAGTCGATTTCGCGTATATGGCGAAAGACGGAAGTATTCTGAATCTTCCCCGCTCGTACCGCGACCCATACACCAACGGAATCCCCGAAGAATATTTCACAAAAATTCCGCGCAGAGAAGTGTACGGAAAAACAGGAATCCAGATAATGAATTTCAACAGCCTATTTCAGTTGTATGCCGCGAAGAAAGAAGATTCTTCCGCGCTCGAAAACACGGAATCCATTCTGTTTATTCCTGATGCGTTGATTTATTTGCTTACAAGCAAAAAGATTTGCGAATATACCATCGCTTCTACTTCGCAATTTCTCAATCCGAAAACGAAACAGATTGATACGGAATTGTTGACACAAGCAGGAATTTCAGAAAGCGCGATACCACAAATAACAATGCCCGGCGAAACTGTCTGCAGTGTTACCGATAGCATACAAAAAGAATGTGGTATTTCCGATATTCCTGTTATTGCAGTCGCAGGACACGACACAGGTTCGGCAATTGTTTCCGTTCCCGCCGAAAACGAGCATTTTGCTTATCTTAGTTCAGGCACTTGGTCGCTTATGGGAATTGAAGTGAAAGAGCCAATCATTACCGAAGAAAGTTTTGAACTCAACTTTACCAACGAGGGCGGTGTGGAAGGCACGACACGCTTTTTGAAAAACATTACGGGAATGTGGCTTTTGGAGCAATGTCGTAAGGAATGGGAACGTGAAGGCAAAACCTACACCTATCCCGAAATTGTGAGTATGTCCGAATCTATTGAAGGTTTTCAATTTCTGATTGAACCCGATGATGCTTGTTTTGCGAATCCCGAGAGTATGACCAAAGCTATTTCGGATTATTGCGAAAAAACAGGGCAGAAAGTCCCCGAAACCCACGCGGAATTTATCCGCTGTATTTTCGACAGTTTGCCATTGAAATACAAATATGTGTTGAACTGTCTGCAAAAGCTCGCGCCGTTTCAAATCGAAAAACTGCACGTAATCGGCGGCGGCTCGCAAAACAAACTGCTCAACCAAGCCACAGCCAACGCAATTGGAATACCTGTTGTTGCAGGTCCAGCCGAAGCAACCGCTATCGGCAATGTAATGATGCAGGCGAAAGGTTGCGGTGCAGTCCATTCGTTAAGCGAAATCAGAAATATTGTCCGTAAATCAATTGACATGGAAGTATTTTATCCCCAAGATTCGGAAGTGTGGTATGTAGCTTACAATAAATTTATCAATATAACAACAATTAACTAACTAATTAAGGCTTTATGAAAAAAAACGAATTAGTACAAAAATCGTATGAAATCGCCAAAGAGCGTTATCAGACAGTAGGAGTCGATGTAGAAAAAGCATTGGAAGATCTGCAGAAAATATCCGTTTCGATCCATTGCTGGCAAGCCGACGATGTAACAGGTTTCGAAAATCTTGGCAATTTGGGCGGAGGCGGCATCCAAGCAACAGGAAATTATCCCGGCAAAGCCCGCAATATTGATGAAATCCGTCAGGATATTGAAAAAGTATTGACGCTTGTCGGCGGAAGCCACCGCTTGAACCTGCACGCCATCTACGGCGATTTTGAAGGAAAAGTAGTTGACCGCGACGAAGTCGAGGCCTCACACTTTACAAGCTGGATGGAGTGGGCGAAAGAAAAAGAATTGAAACTTGATTTCAATTCCACTTCGTTCGGACACCCGAAAAGTGGCGATTTGACATTGGCAAACCCGAACAAAGAAATCCGCGATTTTTGGATTGAGCATACGAAACGCTGCCGCGCTATTTCCGAAGAAATGGGAAAATTTCAAAACGACCCTTGTATTATGAATCTTTGGATTCACGACGGGATGAAAGATTTAACGGTAAACCGTTACGAATACCGTAAAATTTTGGAGCAATCGCTTGATGAAATCTTCGCCACCGAATACAAAAATATGAAGGACTGCCTCGAATCGAAACTTTTCGGAATCGGTTTGGAAAGCTACACGGTCGGTTCGCACGATTTTTATTTGGGCTACGGTGCGAAAAAACAAAAAATCGTTACGCTGGATACAGGGCACTTCCATTTGACAGAAAGCGTCGCCGATAAAATTTCTTCGCTGTTGCTTTTCACACCCGAAATTATGCTACATGTCAGCCGTCCGATTCGTTGGGATTCCGACCACGTTACCATTTTGAACGATGATGTAACCGATTTGGCAAAAGAAATCGTGAGAGCCAATGCCTTGAACCGCGTTCATATCGGATTGGATTATTTCGATGCGTCAATCAACCGCTTGGGCGCTTATGTTATCGGCATCTGCGCAACGCAGAAAGCATTCCTGCAAGGATTATTGGAGCCGATAGCACAACTGAGAAAATATGAAGAAAACGGACAATACTTTGAACGTTTGGCATTGCTCGAAGAAGCAAAAGTATTGCCTTGGAACGCCGTTTGGGATATGTTCTGTTTGAAAAACAATATCGCTATCGGTGAAGATTACATTGCCGAAGTGCAGCAATATGAAAAAGAAGTAACTTCAAAAAGATAAGAAACATGGCAAATAGAATCATTTTAAACGAGACGTCGTATCATGGATCGGGGTCTCGTTCCGAAATTGCAGCGGAAGTAAAAAGAAGAGGTTTTAAAAAAGCGTTTTTCGTAACCGATAAAGACCTTATCAAATTCGGCGTTGCCGGGAAAATCGAAAAAGTATTGAACGAAGCCGATATCCCTTACGAGATATTCACCGATTTGAAAGCCAATCCGAATAAACTTGTTCAAGACAAGAAGTTATTAAATTTAAAACAAACAAAACTAATTAAAAAGCCCCTTGTGGTTTGTGGTGTGTATGAATACAGTAATAGGATTATTAATCATAGCAATCGGTAGTTTCGGGCAATCCAGTTCGTATGTGCCGATTAAGAAAGTAAAAAACTGGTCGTGGGAAAGTTTTTGGCTCACGCAAGGCGTTTTCGCATGGCTTGTTTTTCCGTTAATCGGCGCTTTGATTGCCATTCCCGCAGGACATTCGTTGTTTGAAGCGTGGTCTTCGGCAGGAAATGATATTTGGAAATGTATCGGTTACGGCATCCTCTGGGGAATCGGCGGACTGACGTTCGGATTGAGTATGCGCTTTCTTGGTGTCGCGCTTGGACAATCGCTCGCATTGGGAACTTGTTCCGCTTTCGGAACAATCATTCCCGCTTTGCTCAAAGGCGAAAACCTGTTCAAAGGCGACGGCTTGATTCTGCTTATCGGCGTCTGTATTGCCATTGCAGGCATTGCGGTTATCGGTTACGCGGGTTCGCTGAAATCGAAAAACATGTCCGACGAAGAAAAGAAGAAAGCGGTAAAAGATTTTGCCTTGAAAAAAGGACTTTTGATTGCATTGCTTGCGGGTGTGATGAGCGCCTGTTTCAATCTTGGACTCGAATCGGGAACTGAAATAAAAGCGAATCTGCTGGCATCAGGCGCGAAAGATTTGCTGGTGTTGAATCCTGTGATTTTATTAGTTACAATTGGTGGCTTCATTACCAATGCCGTTTACTGCCTTTTTCAGAATTACAAAAACAAAACTTTTACTGATTACACAAAATCGTCCGGCGATGTTTGGATAAACAATTTGTTGTTTTCTGCTTTGGCAGGCTTGCTTTGGTATTCGCAGTTCTTCGGATTGGGAGTAGGACAGAGTTTCTTCGAACCAAACAGCGTAATGATGGCATTCTCGTGGAGTATCCTAATGTCGTTGAATGTACTTTTCAGCAATGTTTGGGGAATAATCCTGAAAGAATGGAAAGGCGCTGGACAAAAGACAATTGTGGTGTTGCTCTGCGGATTGGCATTGCTGGTATTTTCCATTATTTTTCCACAGTTGATGAAATAACATTGTAAAGTAAATTGACGATTAATCAAAATAATAAAATGAAATCTATATTAGACAATCGTTCTGAATTAGCAAAACAGGTTAACGATGTCGCCGAAGTTGCAGGTTATCTTTGGCAGAAAGGCTGGGCGGAACGTAACGGTGGCAACATTACCGTAAATATCACTGCATTTGCCGATGAAGAAATAAAAAAACTGCCTGCAATCAGTGAAAAAATCGCGTTGGGGCGCACAATAGAAAATCTCAAAGGCTGTTATTTTTTCTGCAAAGGGACGAACCGCCGTATGCGCGATTTGGCTCGTCGGCCGATGGATAACGGTTCGATCATTCGCATAACGGACGATTGCGCACACTATGAAATCATTGCCGACAAACCTGTAAAGCCGACTTCGGAACTGGCTTCGCATTTGTCCATTCACAATTATATGATTGGCAAAGACTCGGATTACAAAGCGGTTCTTCATACGCACCCGATTGATTTGGTTGCGATGACGCACAATCCTGCTTTTCTTGAAAAAGACGCGCTTACCAATCTGCTTTGGAGTATGATTCCCGAAACCCGCGCGTTTTGTCCTCGCGGATTGGGAATAATTCCTTACAAAATGCCGAGTACATTTGAATTGGCGGATTCCACGATAAAAGAGTTGGAAGAATACGATGTGGTGATGTGGGAGAAGCACGGCGTTGTATCGGTCGGCGAAAACATTATGGAGGCGTTCGATATGGTGGATACGCTTTCAAAATCTGCGCAGATTTACATGACCGCAAAATGCATGGGGTTCGAGCCGGCAGGTACAACCAAAGAACAGATGGATGAACTGCGGGATGCGTTTAATCTGCCGAAGTAATATAATTTTTAATCTAAACTAAAAATCAGGGCAAACGCACGAAAATTGATTACTTAATTTTCGTGCGTTTGCCCTGATGCCCCTTTGCTTTCGGATGAATTGTATTCTTTCATAAGGTCTCTTCTCTACGGAACCATTTATTACATCACAAGTATCGGGAACCGGACTAATCAATAGGGTATGCCTATGGTTCTGATGGTCTTGCCACAAGCGCATACGCCGAAGGCGGTGACCATTAAACACGAACCATTAATCATATAATCATAAAGGGGGGGGGGAATTAAACACTAAACACTAAACACCATACGCTATAAAAAGGGTTTAAACTTTTTGAGAAGTCTAAACCCTTTGGTGTTTGGTGTTATGTATTTCGATTAATGAGAGCGGAGTTCCCGATCTAACAGCGTTATTTTTTGCTCAACTAAGGCAAGTTCTTCCTTCAGCGATTCTATTTTCTGCTCCATTTCTTTAATCATGCCGCCGCCTTTTTTGGACATAGATGTGAAAAATCCGATGTTATTTTCATAGGTATTTAATTCGCTTTTCAAGTTTTCATACACGCGCACCAATTTGTCGCGTTCGCGGTAGAGTTTTCCTTCGCCTCTGGTGGTCATATCCTTTAGGTTTTCGCGGAAAATATCTAAGCGGCGACTGGCTGCGGCTATGTTCAGTCTGTCAAACTGTCTGTCAAGCGCATCTTTGTACTCTTTGTATATCGAATCTTTATCTTTGAACGGCACATATCCGATTTCACTCCATTCTTTGGACAGTTCGCGCAATGCAGCCAGCGATTCACTTTCGCTACCGATCTTTTCAAAGGCATTGATTCGCTCAATCAGCGCTTTCTTTTTGTTCAAATTGTCCTGCTCTGCGTTTTTATGGCCTTCAATGCTTCTATTGCGTTCTTCAAAGAAATGGTCACATGCCGCAATGAATTTTTTCCACAATTCTTCCGAATGTCTTTTCGGTACAAGTCCGATTGTTTTCCATTCTTTTTGGAGTTTAATAAGTTTGTCCGAAACAGGTTTCCAGTCGACGCTGTTTTTCAACGCTTCGGCCTGTTCGAGCAGTGCACGTTTTTTTGCCAAATTTTCGTTCTGTTCCTTTTTTACTTCTTTGTAGAATATCTCTTTAGCGCCAAAGAATTTTTCGCAGGCGGCACGGTATTTTGCAAATACTTTCTGGTTCGTTTTACGGGATGCAAAGCTTTTTGAATGCCATTCGTGTTGCCATCCCTTGATTATCTCTGTTGCCTCGTCCCAATCTTTGAATGTTTTCAATTGCGAACAGTCGAAGGTGGCGATTTTTTCGCAGATTGCTTTTTTCTCCGCCAGACCTTTCTCTTCATTTTTCCGGCGTTCGTCAAAAAAGATCTGATGACGTTTATTTATCACCAATGTAGCTTCTTTGAATCTTGCCCAAATGGCTTCGCGTCGGTCTCTTGCCACAGGACCTATCTCGTGCCAGTCTTCGTGCAGTTTTTGCAGTTTGCGAAATGCTTCGACGATATTGTGTTCTTCTGTTATCAGTTTTTCGGCGGCTTCGCAAAGTGCGGTTTTAGCTTCCAGATTTTTTCTGAAATCATATTCGCGCAATTCGTTGTTGATTTTTATCAAATCCCAGAAACTGTCCTGATAGTTGCCGTATTGTTTATGCAAGTCGCCCGACGCTTCGGAAGGAACAGCGCCGATGCTTTTCCACTTTTGCTGTAAATTTTTAAATTCGCCGATGTGACTCGATACGTCTTCGTTAATTTCAACGAGCGCTTTCATCTGTTCGAGGATATGCTGTTTCTGAACGAGATTTTCTTCTTTTTCGCGTTCTGTTTTCGCGTTCTGTTCCGCTCTTTTCGTCTTATATTGGGACAACAGATTTTTCATCGCACCTTCCAGTTGATCCTTTTTGGGGAGAAAATCTTTTTCATTTCCTCCTTTTTCTATGAACTGCTGTTTTTGTACATCTGTTTCGGCTCTGATGATTTTATAGAAGGATTGTTTGATTGTTTCAACATCCTTTTTGATTTCATTTACATCTTTGTCGATGATTTTTGCCAATTTTTTGTACAGTCCTTCTTTCGACATGGTGGTGTAATCCTCCGTATCATCGGAAACATCTTCGTCTTTTTCCGTTTCTTTGGCGATGTCCTGTATGTCCGTTTTCGGTTCTTCCGTAACGGTTTCGGCGACTTTTTCGGCTTCGGCGCTTTCTATTTCCGTTTCTGTTTCTTCGGTGATGTCCTGTACGTCCGTTTTCGGTTCTTTCGTAACGGTTTCGGCGACTTTTTCGACTTCGGCGTCTTCTATTTCCGTTTCCGTTTTCGGTTCTTCGGCGATGTCCTGTATGTCCGTTTTCGGTTCTTCCGTAACGGCTCCGGCGACGACTTCGGTCGGTGTTATTGCGATTTCTTCCTGCAAAGTTGTTTCAACTTCGTCGGTTACCGGTTCTACAATTTTTTCCTGTGCTGTCACGTCAGGTTCTCCAACCGTAGCTTCTGCTACATTTTGTTCGTTTTCAACGGGAGTTGTGTTTTGTAAGTCCAAGTTTTCCGCTGTTCTTTCAAATTCCTTGTTTACATCAAGTGGGTTCATGTTCAAATCGTGTTTAATGTGTGCGCTGAACGGCATAAAAAACAATGCCTTTCAAAATTTATAAGCCACACAAAAATAGTTTATTTTTTTCAAAAACTTTACTTTTTATAAAAAAACCTTACATTGTGGCAAAATAAAGCGGATGACGAAATCCCTTTTGTAATTATTTTGATAATTTTGCTATAAAAACACCCATGAAACTTCCCGAACCGTTTGAACGAAGCACAAAGTTGCTGTTGAAAGATGAGTATTCCGATTTTATAAAAGCCTTGATAACGCCTTCGCCGACAAGTATCCGCCTGAATGATAAAATTGATTTCACCCCTTCCGATCAGCAAGTTCCCTGGTACGGCAAGGGGTATTACTTGGCCGAAAGGCCGCTGTTCACTGCCGATCCGCTGTTTCATGCCGGCGCGTATTATGTCCAGGAAGCCTCGTCCATGTTTTTGCAACAAGCCGTCGAACAGCATTTTGCCGACGCTCAATGTGTTTTAGACCTTTGTGCGGCGCCGGGCGGTAAAGCGACGCTTATCGCACAACAACTCGAAAAAAACGCAATTCTTGTTTCCAACGACATCGTCCGTTCGCGGGCAAATGTCCTGGCCGAGAATCTATGTAAATGGGGAAATGAAAATACGATTGTCACAAATAATTGTCCGAAGGATTTCGGCAGGTTCGGCGGATTGTTCGATGCGATTGTCATCGATGCGCCGTGTTCGGGCGAGGGGATGTTCAGGAAAGATGCCGAAGCCGTCGGCCAATGGTCCGAACTCAAGGTGAAACGGTGCGCCGAGCGACAAAAAGAAATTGTTGCGTCGGTTTGGGACGCTTTGAAAGAAGATGGCGTGCTGGTGTATAGCACATGTACGTACAATACCGTAGAAAACGAGGAAAATATCCAATGGCTGACGCAACATTTTGAGGCCGAGATATTAAGCATACAAATTGATGCAAAATGGGGAATTGTCGAAAATGAATACGGCTATCGTTTCTATCCTCACAGGCTAAAAGGCGAAGGATTTTTTATGGCTGTACTGCGAAAAAAAGAGCGTACAAACGTCCTGCCTCCGACAAAAAAGAAAAAAGTAAAAGATGAAAAAACAGGCGTCGAAATCCATACCATGCCGCTCGTTCGACAGGAAAAGTATACTGTCAGGCGGATTGACTGTTTTGTGTATGCTTTCGACAAAGAGCGCGTCGATACTTTTTTGTTTTTCAACGAACGATTCAATTGTCTGAAAACGGGTTTATTGCTTGGCGAAATAAAGGGAAAAGATATTGTTCCGTCGGCTGAACTTGCTTTGTCGAAAGCGCTCGACAGGTCCGGCGTTGACTGCATATCACTCGAAAAAGAGGATGCGCTGCGTTTTTTGCGAAAGGAAACCGTCGTACAACCCGCGCCCCTAAAAAAAGGATACTGTCTGGCGAAATATCACAATACAGGTTTGGGATGGCTCAAGAACGTAGGAAACAGATTTAACAATTTGTATCCTCAATATTGGAAAATAAAAATGAATATAAAAACCTGATAAGAAATACATCGTTTTGTCCATTTTTTCGATTCGATTCCTTACTTTTGTCGACGAAGAAAACAACACCCCTCAAAGACTTCAAAGGCAAGTAAAACAACTTGTCAATGTTGACCACTAAGCAATGATATGTGATTTACTAAAACAAAATCGGCTGCGTACACTCCGGTCGAAAAGATTTTACAAAAATCCGGTTGTGAATATCATCTTCGGCTTCCTGAAGCGGAAATTCGGGACTTCATTTCCGAAATGCATCATCGTCATTGCGACATAAATAAAACAAATGAATTATCTGACATTTTTAGGAACCGGCACCTCGGTAGGCATCCCGCAAATAGCCTGTACATGCCCCGTCTGCACATCGGACAATCCGAAAGACAAACGGTTGAGAACCTCGATTCTGATCGAAACAGGCCGTACAAAACTGCTGATCGACTGCGGGCCGGATTTCAGACAACAGTTCATTGTCAACCACCTGTCGAAGCCGATAAGCAACATCCTGCTGACACACGAACATTATGACCATGTCGGCGGACTGGACGATGTGCGCCCGCTGGGCGATGTGAACGTCTTTGCCGAAAAACAAGTGCTGGACGCCATCAGACGGAATTTACACTATTGTTTCGGGCAAAACAAATACGCCGGCGTACCGAATATTCACCTGCACCGCATCACCGAAGAGGATTTTTATATCAACGACATAAAAATAGAGCCGGTACGGGCCATGCACGCCCAACTGCCCGTTTTGGGATTCAAAATAAACGATTTTGCATATCTGACCGATGTAAAAACGATTTCCGAAAAATCGATCCGAAAAATCAAAGGCGTGCAGACATTTGTGCTAAACGCCCTGAGAAAAAAAGAACATATTTCGCATTTAAACCTCTCCGAAGCCTTAAATATTGCAAAGAATGTACAGGCCAAACAAACTTATTTTATACATTTGAGCCACGATATGGGATTACACGATGAGATTGAAAAAGAACTCCCCAAAAACATCCACATAGCATACGACGGCCTGAAAATTAGCATATAGCCGGAAATTGATCAGCTAATCGAACAATGAAAAGACAACCACACGTCCTGTTTTTTTTGTTTTTTTGCACGTTATTCAACGCTTGCGCGTCGAAATTGTACACAACCATTGACATCTTGCGTCCCGCACAAATCGCCTTTCCGTCGGACGTAACCAACATCCTGATCGTCAACAACAGTATTCCACAACCCCACTCGCTCGACCATATCGATATGCAGGGAGACAAAGCCAACTTTGTGAACGTCAACACCGACAGCCTGGCCATATTTTGTATCGCCGCCCTATATGAAGATCTGTTACAGAACGGTTTCTTCAATCATGTCGACCTTGAGCTAAACACCATAAACACCGGCGCCGATTTTTATCAAATCCCCTCCGTCGGTCAAAAAGACGTGGCCGGATTACTGACCAAATACGACGCCGACCTGCTAATTACCCTCGACAGAATCAGGGTCAGAGACAAAATCACCGACGAGTTCGACGAGTTCGACCAACTATACATCTCCACGCTGGAGGCCGTCTACGAAACAAACTGGAGCATTTGTGACAATTCGGGCAACCGACACCGCAACCTGAGTTTCACCGATACCCTCTATTGGGACGGATATGGCCACTCGGTGAAAAACGCCCGTGCAAAACTGCCGGACAGAGAAAACGCTTTGATTGACGGCGCATTATACGCCGGACAACAAACCGTCAACCGCTTCACGCCCTACTGGGAAAAAGAAGATCGTTATTTTTTCAATCCGTCGAACAAACGGATGAAAGAAGCAATGGACGCCGTCCGTAGCCGGAAATGGGAACGCGCCATCGAAATATGGAAAAAAATCCTTGAACCGGACGAAAACGAACGGTTACAGGCCTTTGCCGCAAACAATATCGCGATCGGATACGAAATACTGGGAGACATCGACAAGGCGATTGACTATGCAACCGTTTCGTTCGACCGTTTCGCCGCCGTCCAAGATGTGGAAAACGCAATGACTCTGCAATACTATTTGACACTGTTGCACCAACGAAAAAACGAATTTGAACTCTTAGACAGACAGCTCGGCAACTGAAATCCGGTTTCGGATCGAAACACCGTTCAATCGTTCCTGTCACAATCTATTTTTAAGCATCTATTTCTATGCATCTATTTTTATTAAATTATTACATTCAATCTATTTCGTTTAAAAAGTAAGCGTATGAATCTCAACAAACAAGACTTTGATTACTTAGACAAGAAACAAATTTCCATCGAACAGTTAGAAGCGCAGTTGAATGCCTTCAAAACCGGTTTTCCCTTTTTGACGATCAACCGACCGGCTACAGCCGGCGACGGGATTGTGGTCTTTATCGAAAGAGACGTCCACTATTTTGTACAGCGGTGGGAAGACTACCGGCAAAGCGGCAAGAAAATCGTCAATTTCATTCCCGCTTCGGGCGCGGCAAGCCGGATGTTTAAAGACCTGTACACCTTTTTCGACAAGGACACCGATCGGCTCGAAACCGAGTTTGAAACAGCTTTTTTCGGTTATCTCGAAATGTTTGCGTTCTATGGCGATTTGAACGACGCCTGTGTGAAACATAGCGGCAAAAGCATCGGGCAACTCATCCTTGAAAATCGATATAAAGATATTGTCGGGAACCTGCTGTTTGAACCGGGACTGAATTACGGCTCGTTGCCGAAAGGACTGTTAAAATTCCACACCTATCCCGATGAACAACGTACACCGGTACAAGAGCACCTGGTCGGAACGACATTGTTTGCCGAAAACGAAGACAAATCGATCCATGTCCATTTCACCGTATCGCCCGAACACCGTCAACTGTTCGAATCGCACATCGACGCCTTCAAAAGCATCTACGAAAACCGTTTCGGATTGACATTTAACGTCGGTTTTTCGGAGCAAAAACCCTCGACGGATACCGTATCGGTTGATTTGGGAAACAACCTGCTGCGCGAAAACGGACAACTCGTCTTTCGACCCGGCGGACACGGTGCGCTCATCGAAAACCTGAACGACCTGGATGCCGATGTCGTGTTCATCAGAAACATCGACAATGTGCTCCCCGACTCGCGCAAAAACACGGAAAAAAGTTATAAACAGGCCCTCGGAGGATTTTTAACCACTCTGCAATACCTGTCTTATCGCTGTTATGAATGGCTTTCGAACGAAACGATTCCCGAACAAATGCTGCGGTACATCTACCGTTTTTGTCGGACGACGCTTTCCATTTTTCCTCCGAAAGAGGAAAAACTTGAGATGGACGAATTGAGAACCTTTCTGATGCAAAAACTGAATCGGCCGATACGTGTATGCGGCATGGTGAAAAACGAGGGCGAACCGGGAGGCGGTCCTTACTGGGTTGAAAACGAAGACAAAAGTCTGTCGCTTCAAATACTGGAAAGTTCGCAAATAGACGTCGACAATCCTGTTGAAAAGGAAAAAATGCTGAAAGCCACTCACTTCAATCCGGTCGAATTTGTTTGCGGTCTGAAAGATTTCAGAGGGAAAAAGTTCGACCTGACAAAATACATTGACCGAAACACCGGATTTATTTCCCACAAATCGAAAGACGGCAAAGAACTGAAAGCACTGGAACTTCCCGGCCTCTGGAACGGATCGATGAGCGATTGGATCACCGTTTTTGTGGAGATACCCGGCGAGATGTTCAATCCGGTCAAAACGGTAAATGATTTGCTCCGGCCCGAACACCAGTAGACAAAACAACAGTTGTCGTCGACCCGCCATCGGCAAATGGTAAGCAACAACAAAAAAGACCTGTAAAAAGTCGCCGGAATGGATATAGACACCTTTCCGGCTCTTTTTTTTCTTCGGCATCTTCCCCATTTGAACCCTGATCAGGATGATTTTCATCCACGTTTTGATGATTTTCATCCGACTGTCGGTGATTTCACCCAAACCACCGAGCATCTCATCAACCTTCTTAGAAAACCGCTCATTTTTTTAAAAGAAAATTCCAAAAAACGTTGGTTGTTTGAAACATCATCCCTACCTTTCCCGACGGAACGACAACCGTTTACCGTTGCGAAATGACCGTCGGTAACAGGATCAAACGGATTTTCCGGACAGAAAACAATCGTGAGGAAGCGTTATATTGCACGATTCGGTATAAGTAAACGGCTGACACCCGGTTTGGACAGTAGAGCGAAAAGTTGTACATTTGTGCTATAATTAAGGAGGAACAGACACATGTTATCACAAAATCAGATAGACATTATCATCCGGTCGATGTTACCTTACCATCCGGTCAAGATAGGGATTTTCGGCTCGGTAGCTCGCGGGGAAAATTCGCCGGAAAGCGATATTGATATTCTGTATCGGTTTAAAGGAGCCGTAGGGCTATTTAATCTGATACGTATGAAAGATGATATGGAGAAGAAACTAAACACCAAAATAGATCTGGTTTCCGAACAATTTGTTCACCCGAAACTGAAGCCATCTATAATGAACGATTTAAAGATAATTTACAGCAATGAATGAAAAAGAAAGAAATCTGTTCCGACTGGGACATATACGCGATTGTATTCCCATTCTCAAGAAGCAAATAGAAAACATCATCATCGATTTGGAAAAACCCGATTGATTGATTTCCTTTCTTTTAATAGGTTGAGGAGCGTGTAATCCTGTATTTTCGGGACGCACGCTCCTTTTTATGTGCCTGCTGCCTGCTATGCGTCAACACCCCTCCCCTGCCCTTCGGAGAGAGCAAGAGAAAGAGAATTAGGGGGAATGTGGGAAGTCTTCCCCTCGCTACAGTCCGCCGTTGGTGTCTTCCTTGAAGAAAGAGAAAGAGAAAGAATATTAGGGGGGGGAAGTCTCCCCCTCGCTTCAGCCCGCCGTTGGCGGTCTTCCGCTACCCCCTCTGCGGGGCTCTGCCCCGCAACGCCCCGTCCGGTACGCCATAGGGTATCTACCCTGATTTTTAGGGTAGGCGCCCTGAATTTTAGGGTAGGTACCCTGATTTTTAGGGTAGGTACCCTGAATTTTAGGGTAGGTACCCCTGATTTTTAGGGTAGGTACCCCTGAATTTTAGGGTAGGTACCCCTGAATTTTAGGGTAGGTACCCCTGATTTTTAGGGTACGTACCCCTGAATTTTAGGGTAGGTACCCCTGAATTTTAGGGTAGGTACCCCTGAATTTTAGGGTAGGTACCCCTGAATTTTGGGGTATGTACCCTGAATTTTAGGGTAGGTACCCCTGAATTTTGGGGTATGTACCCTGAATTTTAGGGTAGGTACCCCTGATTTTTGGGGTATGTACCCTGAATTTTAGGGTAGGTACCCCTGAATTTTAGGGTAGGTACCCCTGAATTTTAGGGTAAGTACCCCTGAATTTTAGGGTAAGTACCCCTGAATTTTAGGGTAAGTACCCCTGAATTTTAGGGTAAGTACCCCTGAATTTTAGGGTAAGTACCCCT
>JAIRTG010000167.1 GCA_031255055.1 Prevotellaceae bacterium | reverse complement strand
GCTTCAACATCCGAAAATCCCCAGACGTTGGAGAGGTAAAGTGTGATGGCAATAAAAACCGCGTAAAACGCTAAGCGCTCAAGTAGCTCAACTCCGTTTGCAACCCAAAAAGCTTTCGTGAATTTTTTCATAAACCGTATTTAAAATTGTCGTGCAAAAGTAGTAAAAACGGTAACCTGCGTTATTGAAGCGGAATGAAATTAGAATTGTTTGTGTTAAAAAAATCATAGGCTGCCGGAACCGACAGCCTATGATAACCTATTTTAAACGAATGATGAACTATCCTCTAAATGTCCGTACCTTTAATAGAAAGCAGAGCGATTATCGACAATTGTTGCTTTTTCAAGTAATTTGGCAGGTAAGGTGTAGAATAAGTTCGCTGTGACTTGCGAAGTCATCATGCGCATTTGCATATTTGCGTCAAATGTCGCACCCTGATTTTCGTTCACATTCACAACTTCGACTACAAATACGCCTCCCTGTCCCTTGACGGGCTGTGAGAGTTGATTTAATCCTGTTTTTGAAGCGGCGCCGATTACTGCCGGCTCGAAGCCCGAAGACCCAAACTGATAGGAGTTGAAGTTCACATTTTCGGCGTCGAGTATATCTACTCCGAGCGTCGCCGCGATTGTTTTTATGTCGGCCGACGAAACACTGTTTATTTGATTGGTAATGTAATCCGCTTTTTTGTCGCGCAGTATTTCGGCCGTCAGTTGAGGCGTCACCTGGTCAACAGGCATATAGCCTTTTTTATTGATTTCGGTGGTCATCGCTACGATAAAACTTTCGTCGCACTCAAAAACTCTCTGCGAGATGTCATTTACTTTCGATTCGTATATCCATTTTACAACTTGTCTGGAGTTAGCGTGATTGACGAACTGAAAATCGTTTTCTCTAATGTTGGTTGCCGGACGGATGAAGTATCCTCTTTTTTCCGCTTCGGAGGTAAATTCCTGCGGTGTTTTCACCGAAGCCAAAAAGTTGGTCGCTTCGTTGAATAATTTCGATTTTGTGTTCGAGCTTGCACCGACATGACGTTGCAGAATCGCCAGTTTTACTTTTGGTTTGACTGCTGTTTTTTCCGTTATTTTAAATATTTGCACTCCTCCCTGTACGTCGTCTATCGTGAAGATTTCGTTTACAGGTTTTTCAAAAGCGCTTAAAATATCATTGTTCAGGCCTTGCATGTTTTCGGTCATCCAGCCGATGTCGCCACCGGTGGAGGCATAATTTTGATCGCCCGAAAACTCGCTGTAAATCTGTGCGAAATCTCCTCCGTCGCGAATCACCCGAATCAGACTGTCTTTCTTTCCGGCCATGTCGGCAGTCAGATAAACGTAGCTCAAACGCACCGAATCGGGAGCGGAAATGCCTGTTTCTATAATGCGTGCCATTAGATAAGATTCATCTTCAAAAGCAGGTCCGAAAATATCATCTTTCTTTCCGCCGAACGCAAATTCTTTCAAATAGGCAGGCACTTCGTTTTCTCCGTAGTTGCGTCCTGTGTATTTTGTATCCGAATTTGAGTTAACGATGTTGGTCACATCTTCGGCCGTCGAGAAGCGCTCTTGCAAACCGACTACGATATTTTCGGTTGCCTCATAATCTTCGGGAGACGGTTTCACGTCGAAACCGATGTAGCTTGCCGAGCGGGATGCTTCCTGCTTGTACTGTTCTTTGTTTTTTGCGTAACGTTCTTTTATTTCGGCCGACGTCGGGGCGGCGACCAGCGAATCGGGAATGGTATAATATGGCTTAACGACATATTTCAAATCGACCGATGTGTTTGATGCGTCAAAATTCATTTTGGCTTCAAGACTGTTTGTAGCAAATGATTTTGCGATCAATGTGTTGTACTTTTCGGATAGCACGCTTTTCCTAACTTCGTTTTCGACAAAAAGCCAATAGTTTTTCATCCGCATCAAATCGGCGGTCATTTGCGGGCTATTACCCGGATCCATATTGACGTAATCTAAAAAGTTGATGACTGCGGCACGGCTGAAAATGCCGTTTTCGTCGAAAAACATCGAATTGTTTGCAATCATCGGGTGGATGTTGTTTCCGATTAAACGATCCGAAAGTTCGTCCTCCGTTACGACGAGGTCTAACTTCCCTGCTTCTTCGTTTAATATCATTTCGCTTACCATATCGTTCCAAATCTGCTCGCGGAGCTGTCCCATTTCCAATTCGGAAAAATTACGTGTTTGCTCCGATTGCATGTTGATGATTTCGGTAATTTGTTCGATTCTTTCCTGATAATCATAAATCTTTATCACCTGACCGTTTACTTCACCTACATTTTCTCTCGAACTGTTGAAAAAAGTGGAACCTTTGGTAAGAAAGTCGCCGATAATAAAGGCAAATAATGCCACTCCGATAACGATAAACAATAACAGGCTTTTATTCCTGATCTTCTGTAATGTTGCCATTTTAACTCTAAAATTGTATGAAACTTTTTATATAAAACTCTTCTTGTTTTTTGAGGGCACGAATATACAAAAAAATGTTTATCCTAATGCTGTTTTGTCCCAACTTTCTAAATATTGTCTTCTGTAAACGGGATATTCCGGATGCTGCTATTTATTCCAAGAACAGGAATTACATTCCGATGTCTTTGGTGATTTTGCCTGTACACACACTTCACGCGGCATGTTTTGTGCATTTCGAGCTGTCTCTTGTAGCTTGTCACTTATAGTTTTGTAACTCGTAACTATAATTCAGTAGGGGGGAAGTCTCCCTCTCGCTCCGGCCCGACGTGCGGTCTTCCTTGAAGAAAAAAGAGAAAGAGAATTAGGGGGGGGAAGACTCCCCCCCTAATTCTCTTTCTCCTTCTTTCATTAAAGTCACTGCGTGCGGACAGGGACGGCGCTGAAAAAGACAGCGCTTTTTTCATTATCCGTTCCGCTAAAATGAATATCTTTGAGAATTTAAAAAAAATAAGCAGCCGTTTTTCATAAAAATACCAATCCATAATGCAACGTTTTTTGTAACGATTGCATCTACGCCACAGAAATGACCAACCGTACGATTGATGAGCAAAAGCTGATTGCCGATTGTAAACACGGTAATGCCAAAGCACAGCGAAAACTATACGATTTGTATGCACCTGTGATGATGGGTGTGAGTATGCGTTATGTCAAAGATTATGATGATGCCTGCGATGTGCTTCAAGACGGTTTTGTGAAACTCTTTACGAAGATAGACAGCTATTTGGGAATCGGAAGTTTCGAGGGATGGGCGAGGAGAATATTCGTCACGACGGCACTCGAGTTTTTAAGAGAGCGACACGCACTGAAATTCGCACTCAATATCGATGACCTGAACGATTCGACCGGAGGATTCAACAATACTATCATCGAAGAAATAGCGGCCGACGAACTGATGAACGTCATCCTGGGACTGCCCGACGGATACAGAACCGTTTTCAATCTGTTTGCCATCGAAGGCTTTTCACACGCCGAAATAGCAAAAGCACTGGAAATTTCGGAAGGAACATCGCGGTCACAGTTTGCAAGAGCACGAAAACTATTACAAAAAAAATTACAAGACATCTATTAGTTAGTCACCCGTCAGGAAGCGTTTTTACAGAAAGAACACATGAGTAAACCGACAACAAACAACGAAAACGACAGATTCAACAACCTGTTCCGACAAAAACTGGAGCAATACAAAGCGCCGCTGAAAGACGAACTGTGGGACAATATCGAATCAAAAATCCGTCCCGCCAAAAAGCGTTTCGCCTTACAGCCCGTCATCTCGGTAGCTGCAATTGCGCTTGTTTTGCTCGGCGTTTTTCTGTGGAATCCGTCGAACGACGCTCGTCACACATCGACGCCGACAGCCGAATCAACATCCGCAAACGATGCGACGATAGCCCGAATAACAAAAGAAAATCAGGTTCCCGGAAACATAGACAAGCCGTCGACGACGTACGAGACGGAGAAAAAAACATCGACAAATGCCATCGTCGCCTCAGTCACCACAGCCTCGGATGTCGACGCCATTGCGTCCGTCAAAGAAAGCGAAACGCCGCCTGTCGAAAACAGGGAACAGCAACAGTTGCCGGTTTCGGTCGACGAGACAGAAGCAGAGGTTCAAAAAAAGGCGGAAAAAGAACCGTACGAGCGCTTTCTCCCGCACCAAAAAAACAGCCTCGAGCAGGCAGATCGTACAAAGACAGACAAACAGCGAAAGAAAAAGAGGGAAAAAAGATGGCAGCTTGCCGCCAATTACAGCACAAAAAACGGGATCGACTTAGGAGTCGGCAATCGGAACGAACCGATGATGCGCGACCCTTCGGACTCTTACGCAGGATGGTCGGACGTCCTTGTATCGAAAGATCTCATATCGGCAAATCCGAACAACACCCTCTATTCGCAGGCGAGATTGCTACCCGAAGATTTTTCCCAAAAAACATTTTTGCCCACCCTCTCTTTCGGTTTGATGCTGCGCAAAGACCTGAGCAATCATCTCGGCATCGAAAGCGGACTGACATACACCTGTTTGCAAACCCGTTTTTTTCACAACGGCATCAACCGATACGATGCCAAATCGGAGTTACACTATTTAGGCATTCCTTTGAACCTCCTCCTCCGTTTTGTAAACAACTCGCGGTGGAATGTCTACCTCTCGGCAGGCGGAATGATCGAAAAAGGATTGCTGGAAAAATTTTCGCAAAACATCTACCTCAACAATGAAACCTGTCCCGACAAAAGAACAGAAAAGATAAAAGGCATCCAATTCTCGTTAAACGGCGCATTGGGCGTCTCATACGACATTTTCGACCGTTTCGGCATCTATCTCGAACCGCGCATATCATACTATTTCGACAACGATCAACCCTACAGCATAAGAACCGAAAAAGCAGCGGCGTTCGGGTTGAATCTGGGATTAAAATACAGTCTGTAGAAACATAGAAACATAGAAACATAAAAACATAGAAACATAAAAAAGCTCATAATTATCTATAGTAAATCAATTTAATCGATTGATATTATGTCAGGGAGATGGGAATCTTCCTGACATATTTTTTACCGACCGAAAAGAAAGAATACTTCATCATATTAAATCATTAACACCATTACCCATGAGAAAAATTAGTTACCTTGCATTTTCAGCTGTTCTCATTTTGTTTTCGGGATGCGAAAGAACCGTCACCGAAACCGTTACGTACAAAATCAACGAGCCTGTTTTTATGGCCGCCGACGCTTTCAGGAGTTCGGTCAAAGTCACCGAAGAGCGACATCCGATTTCGGATTACGGAAAAATCTGTTTATACAACAGTTTTCTCTACATCGCCGAATCGGGAAAGGGAATCCACATTATCAACAACCGCAATCCGTCCGAACCGCAAATAGCGGGATTCATCGAGTTGCTCGGGAACGTCGATTTGGCAATCAAAGACAACCTGTTATACGCCGATTCCTTTATCGACCTGGTATGGTTTGATCTAAGCGACCCCTCGCATCCCGTACTCAAAGGCCGTTTGGAAGACGCTTTTCCCCGTGCGCTCCCCCCCATCGAAAACGACTTCGGATACGATTTTTCACAGTGTTTCGGAGACGAAAACAGAGGGATCATTGTCGGCTGGAACCTGACCGAACAAACCGTAGCGATTTCCCATACAATCGGCGGCTGGATCTGGGGAGATTTGAAGGGGGACGACTTAGCCGCGCCGGTATTCGCCGACAACGGAGGCGCTTCACAGGGCGTAAACGGCTCAATGTCCCGCTTTTCGATTCACGGCGGATACCTGTATACAGTGTTGGAAAACGAAATGAACATCTTCGACCTCTCGGAAGATACGCCGGTGAAAGCCGCCCGAGATATTTACATCGGAAACAACGTCGAGACCATCTTTTATTACAAAGAAAACATGTTCATGGGCACCCCCGTCGGGCTATTGATCTACTCGATCGAACATCCGCTGAATCCCGCATATCAGTCGATGGTATCGCACATATACGGTTGCGACCCCGTAGTTGTGGCCGACGACATTGCATACGTAACAGTTCGTTCGGGCAATCTCTGCGGGCAGACAAACGACCAATTGATTGTGATTGACGTCAGCGACGTAAAAAATCCGGTAGAACTGGTATCCTACAAAATGACGCAGCCCAAAGGCCTGGGAGTTGACAAAGGTCTGTTATTTTTGTGCGACGAAGGCCTAAAAATCTTCAAAACGGACGACCCGCAAACGATTGTCGCCAACAGGCTGAAGCACTATCCGAATATGGACGGTTACGACGTCATTCCGTTCAACAACGTACTGATGATGATTGCCGACAACGGCTTATACCAGTACGATTATTCGGACATAACCAACATCAAAGAATTAAGTTTACTGCCATTCTCGAAAAACTGAAACAGAAAAACGACGAACGAACGAGGGATGGAGAAATCTTTCCCTCGCTTCATCCACCTACGGCGGTCTTCCTTGAAGAAAGAGAAAGATAAAGAAAATTAGGTGGGGGAAGTCTCCCCCTCGCTTCAGCCGCCTACGGCGTCTTCCGCTACCCCCTCTGCGGGGCGCTGCCCCGCAACGCCCCGTAAGACAGTGAAGAATGAAGAGTGATGAGTGATGAGTGATGAGTGATTCAACCTTAATAGTATTTAGTGTTTAGTGATTAATCATAGAGAATCCGCACTTTCATATAACTACCCTGTAACTATCTGCTATGAATAGTATTTGCATGGCTGCGCCGAAAGTGATTCCTTTTTTTCACTTGACAAAATATAGAGGGGAACTAATCACTCATCTACCCCACTCCGCCGTCAGGCGGAAGGAAGGACATCGGCCGATGAGGCGAAATACGAAGTTTCATGAGTACCCAAAAAAATCAAACTCATACGAATAAAAATAAGAGACGCCGGCGTTAAAAAATCATCTCTGTTTGAGCGCCGCAGGCGCGAGTTTGATGATTTTAGCCGGCGGAACGACCAATTTTTCGCACGAAGCGGGCGCAGTCTTGACTTTTTTTGCTTACTTTTTTGTGTCAAGACAAAAAAGTAAGTGGGGTTTAAGGGGTAAAACCCCTTACTCCGACGG
>JAIRTG010000071.1 GCA_031255055.1 Prevotellaceae bacterium | reverse complement strand
CTATTCGTACACATTCAAAATACGCAACCCGACATCGTTATTGTCGATTCCATCCAGACGATTTCGACCGAAAGCATCGACTCCTCGCCCGGAAGCGTGGCACAGGTACGCGAATGTGCGTCCGCCCTGCTCAAATTCTGCAAAACAACATCTATCCCCGTGCTGCTCATCGGACATATAAATAAGGAAGGAAGCATCGCCGGCCCAAAAGTACTGGAACATATTGTGGATACCGTATTGCAGTTCGAGGGCGACCAACATTATATGTATCGCATTCTCCGTTCCATCAAAAATCGTTTCGGCAGTACTTCGGAAATGGGTATTTTCGAGATGCGTCAAAACGGTCTGCGTGAAGTGAGCAATCCGTCCGAACTGCTGCTCTCGCAAAATCACGAAGGTCTGAGCGGAGTGGCTATCGCATCGGCAATCGAGGGCGCCCGACCGTTTCTAATCGAAGTACAGTCGCTTGTCAGTTCGGCGGTCTACGGCACGCCTCAGCGATCGTCAACGGGCTTCGATTTGCGTCGGCTGAACATGCTGCTGGCGGTACTGGAAAAACGTGCGGGATTCAAACTGTCGCAAAAAGACGTTTTCCTCAATATCGCCGGCGGACTGAAAGTGAACGATCCGGCTATCGACTTGGCGGTGATTTCGGCTATCCTGTCGTCCAATGTCGACATTGCGATCGAAAAGAATATCTGTATGGCGGGCGAAGTCGGACTGGCAGGCGAAATACGCCCGATAAACCGCATCGAACAGCGCATTATGGAGGCCGAAAAATTGGGATTCCGGAAAATGATCCTCCCTCATTCGAACCTGAAGGGGATTGATCTGAAAAAAATCGGGATGGAACTCCTACAGGTAAAAAAGACGGACGAAGCCTTTCGCGCACTGTTCAGTTAGCGGACAGCGACGGGTATTGTCGGATATTTCATTCTTTTACACACTTTGATTTATAACAGTATGGCCGAAAAAATCATATTTATCATCAATCCCATATCGGGAACGCGAAGCAAAAACAGTATTCCCGAAATGATACATCTCGGACTGGAGAAAGAGTTGTATGACCCCGAAATTGTTTTCACCGAATACAGGGGACACGGCACAAAACTTTCGCGCGAGTACCTGGACAAAGGCGTAAAAAAAATCATTGCCGTCGGCGGCGACGGAACAGTGAACGAAGTGGCCACAGCGCTGATAAACACGGACGCATCGTTGGGCATCGTGCCGATTGGTTCGGGTAACGGACTGGCCCGTCACCTGGAAATACCGATGACTATCAAGAAGGCCGTCCGCCAATTGAACGTATCCGACAGCATCCGAATCGACTACGGAATGGTGAATCGGCAACCGTTTTTTTGTACCTGCGGTACGGGTTTCGACGCCTACGTCAGCATGGAATTTGCCAAAGGTAACAAGCGGGGTATTGTCAGCTACCTCGAAAAGATCGTCAAGGGCTATTTCGCGTACAAACCGCAACATTACCGTATTCTGGGGACGAACATCGACATTAGTACGGACGCATTTCTGCTCACTTTTGCCAACGCTTCCCAGTGGGGCAATAATGCCTATATTGCGCCGAAAGCCAGTCTGCAGGACGGTAAACTGGACATTTCTATTCTGAGTAAACTGCCCATATCGGCGATACCGACATTGGCGTTCGAGCTTTTCACCAAGATGATCGACAAAGATTTCAATGTAAGTTCCTTGCAGACAAAGGAGATTACGCTTTATCGCGAAACCGCCGGCCCGTTCCACTACGACGGAGAACCGTACGAAGAAGGTCGTGAGATAACGATAAAAATCATCCCCAAAGGCCTGAACGTCCTGGTTAAAAGACGGTATTGATAGTGTTTAGCGATTAGTGTTTAGTGTTTAATTGTTAAACATGGCGAACTTGCAAATCACTAATCGCTAATCACTAAACACTAATCACTATAAATAGCGCAGTGGAAAAATCGTACCTTTGTATTCATACTAATCAAAATTTAATCCGATGAAAGATAATAAAACGGATGAAGAAATAAGCGCCAAAATAAGTTTCATGAGTTTTATCGTACCGGCATTTGCCGAAGCCTATAAGATGCCTATTCCGACAGCTTTCAAGTATTTGAAAAAATACGGCGGCTGGGACTTCCTGACTGAACATTGGTGGGCTTTGCATACGGATAATGATCTCTGGGCAATTCATGCTATTTACGAAGTTTGTTACAAAAACGGAGGAATGAGATAATGAAAGTTTACCACGAAAGTTATCTCAAAGTCGACAAAATCAATTTGACGAAATGCAAGCCCAATAAAGATTTCGGCAAAGGTTTTTATGTGACAAAATTTCGACACCATGCGGAAGAAGATGCTTATAGTGAAGAATGGTTGGATTTTGTTGTGATAAACAGAGATAAGAACGCCGAAACGCCAACCCACGACTACGATATTGTAATAGGTCCCGTGGCAGACGATAAAGTTCAAGCCACTTTACGGCTTTATTTGAAAGGAAAAATTCCCAAAGACAAATTTCTGCAAATGCTCACGTATCACGAGGAAACTAATCAAATTTGTTTTTGCACGTTGAACTCACTGCAAACCATTGACCGAATTGACGATACGCCGACTTATGATATTGTAATGATTTCCGAACCCATTATTAAAAAATTAGTAGAAAATTACGATATGGATGAAGAAAAAGCAACAAATTTATTTTTTGCTTCAAAAACCTTTGATAAATTATCGAATGATGAAGCTAAGCTTTATGAGAAAGGTTGGAATGAAATATACAATCTAATTATAAGTGAATTGAGACTATAATCCCCCCCCTACATCTCTTTCTTCTTTGTCGATAGAAATAATATACGTACTTTCGCGGCGATTAAAAATAAAGCCCGACAGGGAACAAAGAGAAACTTTACAACAATAAATCCTATCAATATGAAACGTATCATTACCTATACCGTCTGCGCAATCCTCTTTGCGGCGGTGTACCCGGCGCTTATCGCTACACGTGGAAAAGAATCGGTCATTAAGGGAAAAACCTACCGGTTGCTCGATTAGCCGATTTTTATCCCGCAGAATATACAATATACAATATACGATGATGAAACAAGCACGCTCGAACAACCGTTGCAGGCATTGCGCGAAACCGGTGAATGGGAACTACTGTGCTCACTGCGGTCGGGCAACGCGACCGGAACGCATCGACGGACGCTACCTTATCCGCGAAATCGCCGATACACTGGGACTGAACAGGCAATTATGGCATACGCTGAAAGGTCTGCTGTTCCGTCCCGGCGAGACGGTGAGACACTACATCACAACGGACAGAAGTTCGGACATGAAGCCGATAGCCTTTCTTCTGTTCACATCCTGCCTCTACACCTTAGTCTGTTACACGCTCGGTAGCCGTCCCCAAGAGCTGCCCGACGGGAGCTTGGAAACGGAGACACTATTGCTTTTCTTTCAATGGCTACAGGTCTATTCGGGCTATGCCAACATTCTGATTGGCGTAGTTGTAGCGTTTTTCGTGCGATGGTTTTTCCGGCGGAGCGGTTATTGTTTTGCGGAATTATTTGTCCTTCTCTGCTTTGTATTCGGGATAGAAATGCTGATCGACACTTTATGCGTAATTATTCAGTCGGTGGTACCTGTTTCGATTACGGCAGTTTCCGGCGCCATAGTGATACTGTATTTCACTTGGGCCGTCGGGCGATTTTTTGCGCAGAGCAAGGCGTATATCGGGGCATTATCGGCCTATCTGTCTGGGACACTGGTATTCGCGATTCTCATGATACTCGTCGCGTTCGTTGTGGACGGGATATTTCGGTAAAACAGTCTTTCTTGAAAAGTCTTCCTTGAAAAGAGATAAAGAGAAAGAGAATTAGGGGGGGGGAAGTCTCCCCCTCGCTACAGCCGCCTACGGCGTCTTCCGCTACCCCCTCAGCGGGGCTCTGCCCCGCAACGCCCCGTACTCCCTCGCAATACTCCGTTCCAACGCCCCGTACACATATCCCTCATCTGTTTGAACAGATGACTCGCGGAATTGAATCCGTGACTTGCGGATTCGTCAAAATTCCGCATAACTTATAATTTCCTCAAATTTACAACTTTTTTATCAGCGTTTTCAATCGTGAGACCGTGCTGTTGATTGGTAGCGTATAACGGTCGGCGGCTTGGCGCAGGGCGGGGGTTTCACTGCCGCTCGGACGGGCGCAAAACTTCCAAATCCGCACAAACTTTCAGGCAAGTTACTGCTCCGCTTGCGCCAAACCGCTCGTTATGCACCGTTCTTCTTTTTATCTATCGGTTTCTATTAATTCGAAAATCAAGTCGGTCAAAACAGCTAAATCACTTTCAATCGTCCCTTTCATATACCTTTCATAAACACTTTTGCT
>JAIRTG010000238.1 GCA_031255055.1 Prevotellaceae bacterium | reverse complement strand
TGCTCGAACGGCTGAAAGAGGAACGTGTACGCAGAGTCATCGAGCCGATGATTCTCGGCGACGAATTTATCAATAAAGAATCGGACGATTTCCGGTACACAAGGGACTTGGGGCTGATTCGCGTCGGCAGCGATAGGCTGATAAGGCCCGCCAATCCGATTTACGCCGAAGTGATGATCCGTCGGCTGTCGTCCGAAGCGCAGGAGGCGTTGCTCAATCCGAAGTATCCCTACCAAATGCCGCGTTACCTGAAAGACGGTCATCTTGACATGAACTACCTGATGAGCGATTTTCAGCAGTTCTGGCGTGCCAACAGCGATATCTGGATCGAAAGGACGGACTATCGCGAAGCGGCGCCTCACCTGGTACTGATGGCCTTTCTGCAACGGATCGTCAACGGCGGCGGACAGGTTATCCGTGAAATGGCCTCCGGTACGGGTCGCCTCGACCTCTGCCTGCTCTACAAAGACCGGAAATATCCCATCGAACTGAAAATCCGCTACGGAAACAAATACCTCGAAGAAGGTCTCGAACAGACTGCCCGCTATATGGGTCTCCACGACTGTAACGAGGGCTGGATGGTTGTTTTCGACCGTCGTCCGAGCGTGTCGTGGAAGAAGAAAATCTACATGCGCAAAGAAACCGTAAACGGTAAGACAATTACAATTGTGGGAGCTTAATGTGTGGTTAGTGATGAATGATTAAACATGGTGAATTTGCATTAATCACTAAACACTAAACACTATTCACTATTTAATCACTGTCTTACGGGGCGTTGCGGGGCAGCGCCCCGCTGAGGGGGTAGCGGAAGACGCCGTAGGCGGCTGAAGCGAGGGGGAGACTTCCCCCCCCTAATATTCTTTCTCTTTCTTGAAGGAAGACAACTACGCCGGATTGACGGTTATCTTTACGAGGTCGATGCGGTTATTGGCTATCTTTACGCATTTCATCGCATAGTGTCCGATACGAAGCGTTTCGTTTAGCTTCGGAAAACGCTGTGAGTGAAACAGTATAAATCCGGCTATCGTTTCGTATTCATCACTTTCGGGAATATGGAGATTCCATTCGCTGTTGATGTCTTCAATTTTCAGGCGACCCGAAACAAGGTAATCGTTCTCACCGGTTTTTTCCGAAATATATTCGCGCACATCGTGTTCATCTTCAATTTCTCCGAAAATTTCCTCCATAATATCTTCCAGTGTAACGATCCCCGCCGTTCCGCCGAACTCGTCCACAACAACGGCAATACTTTTTTTACCCTGTAAAAACAACTTCATCAGCTTGTGAGCCGCCATATTTTCGGGGACAATCGGTATTTGATAAAGATGCTCCCGCCATTCGTTCTGATGATTAAACATTTCGGAAGAATGGATGTAGCCGATAATATTGTCGATGTTGTCCTTGTAGACAGGTATTTTTGAAAACCCTGTTTGGATAAACGTTTGTTTCAACGTTTCAACGGATGTACTGTCGATGTCCGAAGCCACAATTTCGGTTCGGGGAACATAACAGTCCCTCAACTTGACGTTGGAAAAATCGAGCGCGTTCTGAAAAATTTTGACTTCGGTCTCAATCGTCTTATGCGTCTCCGACGTATCGAAACTTTCCTGTAGCAGATAATTCAGGTCGACGCGCGAATAGACGGCCTCCTGTTCTTTTGTGATTTTTATACCGAAAATCCGCATCACCAGTACCGAAATCCAAGTGGCAAATTTTGAAATCGGATATAACACCACGTAAAAAAACAGAATCGGCAGCGAAAATATTTTCAGCCACAAATAGGGATTCGCCCTGAAAATCGTTTTGGGAATAAATTCGCCTGTTATCAGCACGATAATGGTTGCGATGACGGTTTGAGAGAGCGTGATAAGCAACCGATTCGACAGAAACTGTAAGTGAGGCGTAAGTATATTTGCCATCAGCAGGCCGTAGATAACCAGACAAATGTTGTTTCCGACAAGCATTGTCGAGATATATTGCTGCGGATTGCGGTAGAAAACGGTTAGAACGGACGATGTGAAACTTTTTTGTTTTTTATCCAGCTCAAAGCGTAATTTGTTGGACGATACAAAGGCGATTTCCATACCCGAGAAAAAGGCCGAAAAGATCAGCACGATTAAAATAGCAATAAAAGTATTCAAGATACGCGATATTTGATGATTAGTCCGACAAAGATACAATAACTCGGGAGATTCTTTTCCATTGCCGAAACATCAGGGCGAATACAATAAATTCGGTCACCAACAGCGCAATTGACGCACCGACGGAGGTATATTTCGGTACCAGCAGCAGGATGATAATCAAAGCAACAACGCCTGCGATGAAATAGGCATATTGGAATTTTTTCTTTTCTTTTTCTCCCCCGACGGCCAGCAAACCCAGTTGTCCCGCAATGCCTCCCAAAGCAACAAGTAGCGGAATAGCGGCCATGATTTTAAACAAAGTATCCAATCCTTGATAGTCGTTGCCCAAAAAGGAGGTGATGCAACCGGAGAGAAAGTACAACAGCATGAAAACGACGACCATCAATGCCGCAACGAGATACGCAATCTTTCCGACAAGCTTCACCGCCTTTGGTGTCGACGTTTGCGACAGTGCGCTTATTTTTGGGAAAAAGGCTTGCGAAACCGGCATGAATATCAAATAACAGAAAGCACGCATGATTTTTTCTGCGGCGGCGTATTTCCCGACTTCTTCGGGCGTTGAGAAAAAGCCCAAGATGACGGCAAAAAGCGCGGTATAGAAACTGGTTGCCACCGAAGATAAAAAGATGGGATAGGATGATTTTATTTCCGCCGACAGTTGATTCACTGTCGGACGGTACCATGACGGGAAATCGTTGTGACGCTTCAAAACCCCAATCGAAATCAAACTTGATAGAACAAAGACGCCGGCCTGAACCGATGCCGCAATCCCCAAATCATCGGGCGATTTCACCAGTATGAATGTCAGCGGCAGGATCAACAGCTTTGACACGACAGTTATCATGGAGACAAAGCGGATTTTCCCCAGACCTTGAAAGTACCAAACGAACGAAAAGGTGTTGCCGATAACCATCGTAAAAAAAACAAACATCGTCGACCGGTAGATTTGAAATGGCGGCACACCGAACGAAAAAATCACTAAAAGGATAAAACTCACCATCAGCAATCCGACTTTTGCAAAAAGAGTAGACCAAAAAATTTCCCGAAGTTTTTGCGGATTATTTTTATGAATGGCTATTTGCTTTGTCGCGCTGAAATTGAAGCCGAAATCAACGATGAGCATCAGATATTGGGTGATCGACATCGAAAAGCCGATATATCCGAATTTTTCCGCCCCGAGTACAATCATCAGATAGGGATATACAACCAGCGGCATGACGTAATTCATCCCCTGGAGAGCGATCAGATAAAACACATCTTTTATTTCGCGGGTATTGTTGCTCGTTAAGTTATATGGTTTTGATTTTATCAAAGCGTCACTATTTTAAATAACCGGTTGGTGTCCGGACATCCGGACGGAGACGAAACTTGACCGACAAGGCGATGACCCGAAACGGGAGACGTTTCATTCATATTTCGCCATTTTGTCCGCTATCGTCACGTCTCGGCGGGAACTTTGGATTTTTATGTACGTCATCAAACTATCGGCGCCGACCTTGTAGCAAGTTTCCTGCACCTGTTTAACCAGACGCATAATTTCGTCATAATGCCCTTCGATAACGGTCTCGAAAGGCGTCACTTTGTAGTTTAATCCCGATTGAGCTATCACTTTTATAGCTTCATCAACAATATCGTAGGGATGTTTTACGAGCGATGAAGGCAAGACTTGCAATGCAAGGTTTACAATAGTATTATTCATAATCCGCCGTTTGTTTCCATAAACATTTTTATTGTCCATTTCTCCGAAAATTTCTTCCATTTCTCCGAAAATTTTTTCCATATTTTAGAAGTTTCAACGCACATTCCGATAAAAAATTGCACCCCGAAAACGAATTTAAGTATTCTCCCGTTCATTAACAACGAAAAGTTCGTCCGGATAACCGATATCAACCAGATACAAGCCCTGTGCGGGCACGGAAGCGCCTGCTCTGCAACGGTCTTTTGCGGTGATTATTTCATGAAATTCATCGAGGGTTATTTTTCCTTTACCCACTTCAAACAGCGTCCCGACGATTGCCCTGACCATATTTCTTAAAAAGCGGTCGGCTTCGATCGTAAAAATCCACTCATCGTCCTTCCGCGTCCATTCGGCACGGGCGACGATGCAATTATTGGTTTTTACATCGGTATGCCGTTTGCTGAAACTCGTAAAATCGGTATAATTCCTCAAAACGGCCGCCGCCTCATTCATCCTTTCATAATCGGGTTTGAAGCCGATTCTCGTCACCAGATTTTTTTTAAAGACATTTTTACGTTCGGTAACATGATATTCATAACATCGTCCGATTGCGTCAAAACGGGCGTGCGCATCCGGTTTCACCTCTTTCAAATCATGCACGGCAATATCGAAAGGCAGAAAACCGTTCATTCTGCCGATAAACGACTGTTTTTCGGCAATAGCAGATTTCGAATCAAAATGCGCCGTCATCAAACGTGCGTGTACACCGGTATCGGTTCGTCCTGCGCCGACAATCTCAATATCATCATCGCCCAACACCGTTCGCAATGCGGTAGTCAGCACTTCCTGTATCGAGCTGCCATTCGGCTGGATTTGCCATCCGTGGTAGTTCGTCCCGAGGTAGGACAAATAAATAAAGTATCTTTTTTTCACAGAGCAAAGGTAGTAAATCTCCGTCACACCGACCGGAACCGCTACCATCACCTTCCGGAAACAGAAACAGAATTAGGAGTGGGGGAAGTCTCACCCTTGCTTCAGCCGCTGTAGGCGTCTTCCTTGAAGAAAGAGAAAGAGAAAGAGAAAGAAAATTAGGGGTGGGGGAAGTCTCCCCCTCGCTTCAGCCCGCTGCGCGTTCTTCAGATACCCCCTCTGCGGGGCGCTGCCCCGCAACGCCCCGAAGATAGTGATTAGTCCCCCTCTATATTTTGTC
The DNA here is from genome assembly GCA_031255055.1 of Prevotellaceae bacterium. GTDB lineage: Bacteria > Bacteroidota > Bacteroidia > Bacteroidales > Paludibacteraceae > JAIRTG01. The sequence goes on along the minus strand of JAIRTG010000238.1, from coordinate 87 downwards.
AAGTGCAAAAAAAGGAATAACTTTCGGCGTAGCCATGCAGCAAGACCATTCAGCACTATAGGGATACTCTATTGATTAGTCCGGTTC
>JAIRTG010000198.1 GCA_031255055.1 Prevotellaceae bacterium | reverse complement strand
CGGCCGAATCGGAAGATGCGGGCGGAACGTTTGCCGATCATGTTTAACTGTCCGTCGAGGTGGCGTAGCATGGTGCCTTCGCGTAGCCCGATCACGTAGATGTCGGGGTTCTGGGTGATGAATTCTTCTATCCGCTGTTCGCGCGTTTCGCCGCCGTGATTGGACGGGTTGTCGTCCAGATAGTGGGGGTTGATTTGGAACGGTACGAGTCCCGTTGCCTCGAAGGTTTTGGGGTCGATTATCGGCATGTCGTTCGTGGTGCGCAGGGTGGGACAGGCGACGTTTGAACCGGCACTCCAGCCGATATAGGGTGTCCCGGCTTGTGCCTTCCGGCGGATTGCCGCGATGAGGCCGTTGTCGTGCATCATGCGCATGAGTTTCCAGGTGTTTCCGCCGCCTACAACGATCGCGGCGGCTTGGTTGACGGCTTCTACCGGGTCGTCGAAATGATGAATACCGATGACTTTGTGGCCGATTTCCATGAACCGGTTGTTTACTTTGGTTTCGTATTCGTCGTACGAAAAGGTGACCGCGGCATACGGTATGAACAGCGATTGGACAGGCCGACTGCCTAAAAATCGCTGAATTTCAAATTTGGGATAATCGAGGTAGGCTTCACCCGGATTGGTGGAGTTGCTGATCAATAATAGTTTCATAAGCGCTAAATTTTTTATGGTTGTTAGTGGTGTTAGTGGATGTGTGTCCTTTTCGGTGGATAAAAGTAATGTATTTTGGTCGGCCGGGCGGATTTATTTCTAAAACTTTAAGGAAATTGTTCCTCTGTATGACCGTCCGGGCATCGGATAGTTGAGTATTATTTCATAGTTTTTGTCGAACAGGTTCAGGACTTCGACCGACAGGGCGATGTGTATCTTGTTTATCGTCACTGTTTTTGAAAGCGACAGACTGTGGTCGGCATAGGCCGGAAGCCGGTTTTCGGCGAAGTTTTGTAATTTGTACCGGTGTCCCGACCAGACTACGGCATACGAACAGTTGACCCAGGGGGTTTCTAACGCCGCGTTTCCGGAACCGGATATGCGAGGGGTGTACGGAATTTGATGGAGATAGTCCGAAGCTGTGGGGTCGGTTTTGATCAGGGCGCGTTGCCAGGTGTAGTTTGCGCCGAGGGCCAGGACTGTTTTTTGTCCGAAATCGATTTTAGCTTCGGCGGTCAGGTCTAAACCGGTGACGGCTACTTTTCCGTAGTTGATCATCGATACCGCAAATAGTTCCTGAGAGGCAATCGCGACGATTTTGTCTTCGACGCTGTTGTGGTAGACGTCTGCCGAAATCGAAAAGAAGGGTATGAAGCCGTCCCATGAAAGGGCATAGTTCAGACCAATGTTCACTTGGTTGGCGGTTTCGGGCTTTAGCCTCGAATTGCCGACTTTGGGATAATACAGGTCGTTGAATGTCGGCAGGCGGAAGATGTTTTTATAAAAGAATCGCATCCTGAAATCCTGTCCGGCAAAGGGCTTTACCGAGAAACCGACAGTGGGCGAAAAACGCAGGTGATTTTCGGCAGCTTGTCCCGAATCGACCTGCTCGGCGGTAACGGTATTGAGCAGGGCGGCCGTAGCCAGAAAGTAATCGGAGACAAACTTACCGGCAATAGCCGTCAGCAGCGTATGCCGTCGGGGGTTGACAAATGAAGGGGTATCCGACCGCATGTTGTTCAGCGCATAATCGGACGAAAGCGAGAATGAAATGCGTTGAAAAGCACGGTAGAGCGTCGATGCCGATAGATAGTATTCGTTTTGCCGGTAGGTGTATTCTTCTTTTCCCGACTGGTTTCGGTAGTGAGGGTTCAAATAGTAGAAGTAGCCGTCGTTATATTTTCCGTTCAACAGTAGCTGCCATTTCGGGTCGAAGCTGTTGCGGTAGTTTCCCTGCATGAAAAAAGAGCTATCTTTTACCCGCTTTTTCGACAGTGATTCGGGGCGGTAGAAAATGGCCGCATCGGGCAGTCCGCGTTCCGACCGGTAGTAGTATGCTTTCAAAACGGCCTGTTCTGTCTCCGACACGTCGACATAGCAGGTGGTTTCGAGCCTCAAATTGGCGACATCCGTGTTTTGGCGTACCCGTTTTTCGGTCAAATCGTCATCGTTTTGTCCGTAGTGCAACGTGTAGGGATATTCGCCGTCGGCAGTCAGGTATTCGCCGCCGAACGTCGCCCTTATCTTTTGCGACAGCCGGAAATTGAGTCGGGTCGAAGGGTTGAGCATCCCGAAGGAGCCTGTTTTGAGTCCGATTCGGCCGTTTATATTTTCATCACTGTCGAAAAGGGGTGAAAACGTCCGGATATTCAGCAATGAAGCCGAAGCAAACATGCGTGCCGGTTGGAAAATGTTGTCGCTTTGACCGCTGTTGAGTGTAAGAAGATCGACATTTTCGAGCGAAAGTCGGCTTAAATCAATTTGTCCAGTCTGTGCGTCGGTCAGCGGGATGCCGTCGTATGCGACCGCTGTGTGTCCGGCTCCCAGACTTCGTACCGAAACTGTTTTCATACCGCCGATTCCGCCGTAATCTTTCAGGGTGACGCCCGAAAGGTGTTTCACCGCATCGGAAAGTTGAAAGGCGTTCAGTGTTTCGATTTTTTTTGACGACAGTATCCGAAACGGCGCTGTGGCGCGTATTTCCGAATTTCGGTATTGCTCCGTAATAACGATCTCGTGCAAATTGTGGATGGTGGTGGTGTCGAGCCGATTTGTTTCTTGTGCGTACAGCGGCAGACAGCAGTAAAACAATGGGAGCGAAAAGAGTAGTGTCTTCTTTGATGGGCTAAAAATGAACTGCATGTAACAAAGGTAGTCTAAATTGACAGTAAACAACATGTACCTGCGATACTTTAACTATTGTTTTCGATCATCCGAATCGCTGTCTCGTGTCTCGTTTAGCTGTTTCTCTCCCTCGCTACCGCCCGTAGCGCGGTCTTCCTCGAAAGAACAGAAAGAGAAAGAGATTTAGGGGGGGGGAGTCTCCCCCTCCTAATGATCTTTCTCTTTCTCTTTCTTTGACGATTGTTCGGTCTTATTTGCTTTTTTCGATTTCGTCCAGACTGACAAAGTTTTTTACGATTGCATACACGGTTAATCCTGCGACACTGTGGATTTCTAATTTCCGTGTGATGTTTTTTCGATGCGAAATGACGGTATGCGTGGATAGAAAGAGTTTTTCGGCTATTTCTCTGTTTGTCATGCCTTTTACAACGCAAATAAGCACTTCTTTTTCGCGGGAACTGAGCATACCGTCTCCTATGCCGTCTTTTTTTAGGGTGTTTTCGTTGAAGAGATTGTCAAATTTTTCCTGAATCAGCTCTACGCTGTCGTATAGACCGATGCGTTCGTCGTAGGTGGATAATATCGCAGCGTCTATTTGTGAAACAACAAGAGCGATACATCTCAGGTGTGGGTGTTCGGTGTTTTTTCTCAATTGTTCGACGTCTATCATACCCCAAAATACGGGATTGAGAATCAGTACTTCGGGTTTGTGTGCTCTGATGTATTTTTCGATCGTATCGGCAACGATGATTTCAAACGGCTGTATTTGAAATCCCGAAATGCGTTTCAGAACGGTGACGACGCCGCTACGAATAATGGTAGAAGATTCTGCTATCGCTATTTTTAAGATTTGACTCATCTTCTGCCGGTTTTTTGTTCTATTTTTTCGATCGCGGGAATAAAGATGTAATCTTCGACAAGGCTGTGTGCCGTCAAATCTTGTTTGCAGGTAATCAAATCGTATAAAACTTCCGAAAACAGGTAGTTATTCTCTTTTGCGGGATAGTATTTTATCAGGATATTTTTCAGCTCGGTCAGTTTTTGTTCAATATCGTTGTGACGCTCTTCAAACATGGATATATGATATTTTGCGTCCGTTTGTCCGGCCAGCAGGTTCACCACGTATGGAAATACCACCTCATCCTCGTAATTCATGTGGTTTTTGACTTCGATAACGTATTTGTCGAAAAACTGTAAAAATACGGCGCGGTACGGAATGACCGCATCGGTAATATCGATTGCCGTGATTAGTTTTTCGCGCAGTGCGGGAAGTTTGAATTTGAGGAAGTAAACGTGTCCGTTCTTCAAAAAATCAATCAGCAATCCGATCGAAATACTGTCGGCATCGGTCGCTATTTCGTAATTGCTTTCGCTCAAGAAATTGACGACCGATAAAAATGTAAACGTGTCGACTCTGTTTTCTTCGCATACTTCTTTGACGGTTTTTTCGCCGAAACCCAGGGAGAGTCCGAACCGACTGATTATTTGTAAAAACGACAAATCATCGTCGATGATTTCGGCCATTTTTGTTGCGGGCAAAAATTTGTGCTGCTTCATGAGGAATGATGGTTTATGGCGCAAATGTACTAAAAATAAAACTTCTACCTGTAACACAATGAAATTGTCCGTCAGGTAGAAGTGATATACTAATTAATTACAAACTAAAATTTCGGCTGCAAAGATTCATCTTTTTGTCGGATGATACAATCCCTAAAAATGGGGATTCTGAATCCAAACGTCAAAGAGAACGGCTCACTCGTCCGGCAACGCGCCCTCTATGTATGGCAACGGACGCCTTTTTGATAGGCCGGTTCGCATCGCTCGACGTATCCCAAAAGACTCGGAACGTCGTTCGCACACAAACGAAAAATTATTAACAGTCACACCTCGTCCTGAAAAAAATAGTACCTTTACGCGCCAAATTAATTTATTTAAAACATAGGATTTGTATCGATGAATTTTGTTGAAGAATTGCAATGGCGAGGAATGATCCATTCCATGATGCCGGGAACCGAAGAACAGTTACAAAAAGAAATGACAACCGCTTATATCGGTTTTGACCCGACGGCCGATTCGCTTCATATCGGACACCTGGTAAGCGTGATGATGCTGAGGCATTTTCAGCGGGCGGGACATAAGCCGATTGCTTTGGTGGGAGGCGCAACCGGTATGATAGGCGACCCTTCGCTGAAGTCGGAAGAGAGAAACCTGCTCGACGAGGTAACTCTGAGACGTAACCAGGAAGCGATAAAGACGCAATTGGCGAAATTTCTGGATTTTGAAGACGGCCGTCCGAATTCGGCCGAACTGGTGAATAATTACGACTGGATGAAGGATTATTCATTCCTGCATTTTATCCGCGATATCGGCAAACACATCACGGTCAACTATATGATGGCGAAAGATTCTGTAAAAAAACGGCTGAGCGCCGAATCGAACGATGGAATGTCGTTCACCGAATTCTCCTATCAGTTGTTACAAGGATACGACTATTTGTATTTATACCGACATAAGAACTGTAAATTGCAAATGGGCGGCTCCGACCAGTGGGGAAATATCACAACAGGAACAGATATGATACGCCGTAAAACGGGAAATAACGACGCTTTCGGCATGGTTTGCCCGCTGATAACGAAGGCCGACGGAACGAAATTCGGAAAAACAGAAAAAGGAAATATATGGCTGGATGCAAAATATACTTCTCCCTACGAATTTTATCAGTTTTGGTTGAATGTGTACGATGATGACGCCGAAAGATATATCAAAATATTTACATCCATCGAAAAAGCGGCAATCGAAGAGTTGATTACCGCACATCGGGCTGCACCCCATTTACGTATTTTACAAAAACGGCTGGGAAAAGAACTGACTGTGATGGTACATTCGGCAGAAGAGTATGAATCGGCCGTTGAAGCGTCGAAGATTCTTTTTGGAAACGCGGCGCCCGAAGCGCTGAAAAAACTCGACGAAAGGACGTTGTTGACCGTTTTTAAGGATGTCCCTCAGTTTACGATTTCAAAAAATACGCTGAAAGAAGGCGTGAAAGCGGTCGACTTACTGACAGAGTGCGCGTCGGTATTCCCTTCAAAAAGTGAGCTGCGTAAGCTGGTGCAATCGGGAGGCGTCAGCATTAACAGTGAAAAACTACAGGCTTTTGACGAAATAATTACAGCCGCCATTTTGTTGAACAACAAATACCTGCTGGCACAAAAAGGAAAAAAGAACTATTACTTGCTGATTGCAGAATAAAGTTTTTTGAAAAAAACGGTAGCAAAACTTTGGAGAAATAAAAAAGCATCGTATATTTGCAACCGCTTTTAGATTTTTGAGAAAAAATGATTGGAATTGTCCCATGGTGTAATGGTAGCACTCCTGGTTTTGGTTCAGTCAGTCTAGGTTCGAATCCTGGTGGGACAACAAAAGCAAAAATAAAACGGTTGATTATCAAAGATAGTCAACCGTTTTTTCTTGCCGGTATGCGCATCAAGTCACCACACTATTTCATAAACTATTCAACAGCGCCAATTTGCCATCGTCGATCAATTGAATAATCAATTCGCCAAAGAGCGTGTTTTGCCATGCGAACCACTCGTGCGTAAATATCTCAGGATGCCCCTTGTGAAACGATTCGTGCATAAATTCCTTTTCGGCATCGATTTCCATGCGAAACATCCACTTTAGTCTTGTCATTTGCCTGTTCGGTATCCGGCACAAGGCTTCTTGCCGACAGCATCGACCAACTTCCTGTCGCAAAGAAACAGGATACAAGCACTGTTGTGAATGGGGATTTTTTTACTTTCATGATTTTTTAAAGAAGGTTTTACAAAAGTCCGAAAGTAGAAAACAGTTTTAAGCAATGGTTTCCCTTTTTGAGGTCATATTGGCGATTGGCGATTGGCGGTTTGTGGCAATATCATTCGGTGAAGGATTAAATAGCTCTGTCGACCCTTGGCGTCTTCCTTCCGGAAAGAGAAAGAGAATTAGGTGGGGGAAGTCTCCCCCTCGCTACAGCCCGCCGTAGGCGGTCTTCCGCTACCCCCTCTGCGGGGCTCTGCCCCGCAACGCCCCGAAGATAATGAAGAATGAAGAGTGAAGAGTGATTTGCAAGTTCGCCATGTTTAATCACTAATCACTAATCACTCATCACTCATCACTCATCACTCAACACTCATCACTCATCACTAATCACAGTCTTCGGGGCGTTGCGGTGCATCGCCCCGCAGAGGGGGTAGCGGAAGACGCCGTAGGCGGCTGAAGCGAGGGGGAGACTTCCCCCCCCTAATTCTCTTTCTTAGTGATTCGTGATCAGTGCGGATTCGCTATGATTAATCACTAATCACTAATCGTTAAACACTAATCACTAAACAT
>JAIRTG010000103.1 GCA_031255055.1 Prevotellaceae bacterium | reverse complement strand
AAAGGACAATATACGCTGACGCTGGCTTCGGGCGATGTGCTGCTTACGGCCGAAGACGTCGAAATTATTACCGAAGATATGCCGGGCTGGATGGTTGCCAATGAAGGAAAACTGACCGTCGCACTCGATATTACCGTGACCGACGAACTGCTGCGCGAGGGTATCGCACGCGAACTGGTGAACCGTATTCAAAACATCCGTAAATCGAACGGATATGAAATAACAGACAAAATTATTATCACCATCGAACGAAACGGATACATCGACCATGCGGTGGAAGAATATAAAAACTATATCGCAACACAAACATTGGCGGATGAAATTGATTTGGTTGAACAAATCGAAAATCCGATCGAACTTGCATTCGACGACTGTATGGTGCATGTGGATGTAAGAAAAAAATAGCATAAATAGAACCGTTCCAAATCGGGAATAGTCGACCGGCTATTCCCGATTTCGTTTTTACGGATGACAGCGCTCTGATTTATAGTGTTTATTAACGCTTTCGACGCCCTATTTCTATTTTCCGGTTTTTTGTACTAGCGAAAAACATTATAAATTTGCAGCCGCTAAAAAATTAGAGCAATGTCTCAACGTTGAACGCATTACAAAAAAACAGCATCCCATGTATTCGTTAGCCCAATCTCATCAGTTGTTACTTAAATACTCCATAAGGCCGTCCGTGCAACGGACAATGGTGATGGACTATTTGCTGAACAATAGAAATCATCCCTCTGTAGATGAAATTTTTTCTGTTCTGATTCGCACAATGCCGACTCTTTCCAGAACGACAATCTATAACTCACTGAATTTATTTGTCGCCCGCGGCGCGGTGCGCGTACTGGTAATTGACGAAAAAAATGCACGTTATGATGTCGATATTTCGCTCCATGCGCATTTCCTCTGCAAAGAGTGTGGAAAAGTGTATGATATTCTTAATATAAGAAAAGAGTTATTCGAAGTCCCCGAAATGCAAGACCTTGAAATTGAAACAGTCGAAATATCCTACAAAGGCATTTGTAAAAATTGCAGACATTAGATGACTTCCCCACGCTGTTCCGTTCAAAAACTTAAAGTACACATTGTTGTGTACTTTTTTTTATCTTTGCGCCTGATAACTTATTCCCGAATACAAATAAATCATCCTATTATAACTAAAAACAATTGTAAGCAAATGAAAAAAGTACTCTTAACAGGTCTATTTGCGATGTCGGTTTTGTTACTTTGCGCTCAGGACAGCGCTCAAGACAAAACAAAAGAAGGTTTTGGATTCGGCGCGTTGCCTGCCGTTTCGTTCGATTCCGATTTAGGTTTTCAGTACGGCGCCATCGTCAATCTCTACCACTACGGAGACGGAAACCGTTTCCCGACCTACAATCATTCATTGTATATGGAATATTCGCGCTATACGAAAGGATCGAGCATTTCGAGAATCATGTACGACTCCGACAGATTTATTCCGGGTATCAGAACAACGATCGACGTCAGCTATCTGACCGATAAAATGATGGATTTCTACGGCTTCAACGGCTATCAGGCGGTTTATGACGGCGATTTGAGAGAACAATCCAGATCTTTCTACAAAAACGACCGAAATATGTTCAGGGCAAAAGCCGACTTCCAAAGCAATTTCGGACAGTCCAAATGGGGCTGGGTTGCAGGATACACATTCTACCATTTCAACATGGATACGGTAAATACCACCCGCCTGGAGATAGATAAACCGTTCAAAAGCTTATACGAAAAATACCACGACTGGGGGTTGATAAACGAAGATGAATTTCACGGAGGCAACATCAACTACCTGAAAGCAGGGATTAAATACGACAGCCGCGACAGACTGACAGGCCCGATGACAGGCATTTGGACAGAAGCCGTGATTCAGGCCGCACCGAAAATACTGAATTCACACTTTCCACACACCAAACTGGCCCTGATTCACCGCCAATATTTTACGCTGATGAAAGACATGTCGCTCGCCTATCGCATCGACTATCAGATGACGTTGGGAAAATCGCACGTACCCTATTTCGCCCAACCGTTGCTCATCACCAGTTTTCTGACGGCGGCAACTAATCAGGGTCTGGGCGGTAAGAACAGTATTCGCGGCATTTTGCGTAACAGAGTTGTGGGCGACGCCGTTGGTTTCGGTAACTTTGAATGGCGGTACAAATTTCTGCGATTCGACCTGTTCAAGCAGCACTTTTATCTGGGAACAAATGTGTTTTTCGACACAGGCATCATTTTGAAGCCCATCGAAATGGACTTTACGGCTGTTTCGGATACCGACAAGGAAAAATACTTCAACGATTTTGAAAAAGGAAAATTCCATTCGACAATAGGTCTCGGATTAAAGATCGGCTGGAACGAAAACTTTGTTATCTCGGTCGATTTCGGAAAAGCATTCAACAAACAGGACGGAAATACCGGATTTTATGTAGGATTGAACTATTTGTTTTAGGGAAGACGGCGATTAAACTGCTCGCTATCCTGATTTTTAAACGTATAAATGTATGAACGTATGAAAAAAGCAACATTATTTTTACTGATAAGCGTTTCCATCTTAGCCTGTTCCAACGATGTAGAGTCGGTCATGCCTTCGGGCGAAAAAACAGTGCGGAATTTCAGTCTTGCCGACTTCGATAAAATAGAGATAAAAGGAGATGTCAACGTGCATTTGTCGAGGGCGGACGAAAATAACATCTCTGCAGAAACATACGAAAACGTTTTCGACTGCCTCGAAATATATGTCGACAAGAGAACGCTGAATGTGAAGATCAGAAAGATGGTTGTGTTTGACAAAGACCCCGAAATTACGGTAAACATTGCCGTCGGCGGAAAATTGCAGCAACTGAAAGTATCGGAAAGTGCAAAAATAGATACCGGCGATGCGTTCTTTTTCACCGACGACCTTTCGGTAGAAGTAGAAAGTATGGCCCGGATAAAAGCGCAGTTCGACGTCTCGAAGATTTCGCTCGATTTTGAAAATGCCGATGTCAGTGAACTGGATATCCGGTGTTCCGAAATAGACATCGAGACGGAAGCGGGCAAAGCGCTATCGCTACAAGGTACGGGGCAAAACTGCAAACTCGAAATGCAATCGGGAGCCATACTGAATGGCTTCGACTTCACAGTGTCATCGGTCAATGCGGAACTGTGGGACGCTTCACGAGCCGAAATGACGGTACTCAAAAGCATCAAAGCCAAATTGTACGGCAACAGCGTCTTTGAATATAAAGGCGATCCGGAAGTTGTCGAAATCAAATAAGCACGCCATCCCCAACCGATGTCAGGAATCATCACAGCCGTCATTTGCCTGGCCTATTTGCTGTTGATAATCATTTTTATCAAAGGTTGGCACAGCATTGCGGACGACACAAATGCGGCTTCAACTATCGACAGTCCTGTTTCACTTTCCGTAGTCGTTCCCTGTCGCAACGAGGCGGAAAATCTGCCTCGATTGTTGCATGCCCTGAAAAAGCAGACTTTCCGCCACTTTGAAGCGGTACTCGTCGACGATCATTCTTCCGACGACACATACGGCATCATGACGCGGTCGCAAGCCGATTTTAAGAAAACAATCATTCTCAAATCGCAACATGAAGGAAAAAAGCAGGCGTTGGCAGCGGGGATACTTGCGACGTCGGGCAATTTTATCGTGACAACAGACGCCGATTGTCTTCCTTCCGAAAAATGGTTGGAAAGTCTTGTTGCCTGTCAGTCGAAGCACGACCCTGATTTGATAATCGGGCCTGTGAACCTCACTGCGGGAAACAGTGTTTTTCAGCGCTTGCAGCAAGTGGAGTTTGTCAGCCTGATTGCATCGGGGGCCGGCGCTTCGGGGATGAAAATGCCGATTATGTGCAACGGAGCTAATCTGGCTTTCAAAAAATCGGTGTGGCTGAAAAACAAAGACCACCTGCATCATGAAATGCTTTCGGGCGACGACGTCTTTCTTCTCCATCGGCTAAAAAAGCAAAAGGGCAACATCGTTTTTCTTAAATCGGAAGACGCGATGGTTTTCACCAAAGCGGCGTCATCCGTAAGTGATTTTATAAAACAGCGTCGCCGCTGGGCTTCCAAAACAACATCCTATTCCGATTGGCAGTCTATTTTCACCGCTGTTGTCATTTTTCTCATGTCGCTGTTTCAGCTTTGTCTGTTCGTCTATTCCCTGTTTTGTCCGGCGTATTGGTTTGTTTTCGCCTTCCTTTTTTTGTTCAAATGGACGGTCGATTACAAACTTTTATCTACCGTGAAAGATTTTTTCCATTTGAAAAAACTGCCTTACACTTCGTTCGTTTTATCCCTCATCTATCCGTTCTACATTGTCTTCACCGCAATATTGTCGTTTTTCCCGCAAAGGGAATGGTAGGTCATCCAATGAAAAAGGGCGTCCCCGCCCCTACATTTTCCTGTTGATATATATCGCCGCAGGCGAAATCACCAACCGCCAAGTTGATCACTGGCTGCTACAATCGCATTATTGCTCGTTATAGATTACGTGCAGCAAGGTTGTGCCGACGGCCTGCAACGTATTTTTGTCGATATTGCTCATATCATCGTTTATTGTGTGCCAATAATGTCCGAAGCCCGTTGCGCCGGTCGGATCATGCTGTATGATGTCGGCGCACGGGATACCTGTGTTCACGTTGATATAATAATGGTCGTCCAAAATGCTGCCCCCTCTTTCGTCTCTGAAATAGTTGCTCAATCCCAACGATTCGGCGGTCGACCAGATTTTGTTTACAATATGAGGAGCGAAATAATCGGAATACGCTTCGCGCATAAATGTTGCATTCGGTGCGCCGGTCATGTCCAGCAAGATACCATAATTAGCCCTGTAGCCCGGTTTGTGAGGATGTTTCGACCAATAGTTTGAACCCATCGCCCAAGTGTCTTCTATGTGTGGACTCGCTTCGCTTGGCTGTCCGTAGTCTTCGGCGTCAAAAAACAGGATGTCGATGCCTATTTCTGTCGGCTGTATCGATAGTTGCCGCGCCGTTTCGAGCAGGATACCTACGCCGCTTGCGCCGTCATTGGCCCCCAGAACGGGCGTATTCCAATTTGTGGGATTCGGATCGTTGTCTGCCCATGGGCGCGTGTCCCAATGCGCAAATAACAGCACCCGCTTTGAGGCTTGTGGATTGAATGTCCCTATGATGTTAACGGCTTTCAGCATCGTTCCGTCAAAGGCTTTCAGATCGACGCGCTGCTCTGTGACTTCGGCACCGAAACTTTTCAGTTTTTCAATCAGATAATCTGCACAATCCCGGTGTCCCGCTGTATTTGGTACGCGCGGACCGAAATCAACTTGAGCTTGAATGTATTTGTAAGCAGAATCGGCCGAAAAAGCGGGGATGTTCACAATTTGGATACTTTTGGTGTTATTTTTTGCATGTTGCCCTTTTCCGCAGGCCGCAAACAAGAGTATGAGAAATAGAAAGAAATAATTTTTCACACGTGTTACTTTTTAATTTAAGGGTACAAAGATAGCGATTTTTTTAGAATGCGGTTGTATTCAGGGAGTTGAACCGTCTGTATTTGTTGATAGGTAATGATTTAGAAACTACTTAACCGCTTCGTCTCGCTTCATTCTTCATCAATTCAAATAACTCTTATTGAGTACAAAGTTAAGAAAAGGTTTTTGATTTCAAAGAGAAAATCTCCATTATGAGTTTTCATCTTTAAATAGCTTATGCAAAGTAGCATTTTGCTTGTATCTCGCTAAAAAACACTACTTTTAGTGTCTTATTTTAAACGAAACGATGATGGAACTGCAAATGCTTCTGAAAGATCCCGGAGTATTCCCTTCAAATGATGTGTTGAGGGAGAGTCTCGGGAATGATATATACAAAGTGTTAGAGTCTTTTGTTGAGACAATCACAAGTGAAGAATACGGACTTGCACCGGAGTGGAGATTCTATAACGACGGAAAAGCATGGCTTTGTAAAGCGGTGTATCAAAAAAGACGGTTCTCTGGCTTTCTGTCTGGGAGGGGTTCTTTAAAGTGAGTTTCTTTTTTACTGAAAAACATCTGGAGGGTATTGCCGCATTGGATATTTCGGAAGCAATAAAAGATGAATTTGCCAAAGCAAAACCTGTTGGTCGTCTGATTCCGATGGTTTTTGATATTCGTGGAAAAGAACAGTTGGATGATTTGTTAACGGTTGTTCGTCATAAAAAGAGTTTGAAATGAATACAATTGTAAAAGAAATAAGAGAAACACTTATTGACAGCATCGACCCCAAAGCACTTGCCCGGTCCGATTATTTCTTCAAACCGGGAGAAGCTGCAAAAGTACACGGTGTAAAAATGGGCGAGGTAATCAAAATCGCTAAACTTGGATTCAAACAAATAAAAGAATTGCCTAAGCAGGAGATATTCGAGCTATGCGAAGAACTCTGGCAGTCCGGTTATCTGGAAGAATCAGTTGTTGCCTGTCATTGGGCAGAATCGCTGCATAAACAATACGAGCCCTCTGATTTTAAGATATTCGAGCGTTGGGTACATGATTATCTGACCAACTGGGCGGATACCGACACGCTGTGTAATCATACAGTAGCCAATTTCGTTATGATGTATCCTGAATATATTGCTGAATTGAAAAGATGGGCAACTTCGTCTAAGCGATTCGTAAAACGGGCGGCTGCAGTTACATTAATTATTCCGGCTCGTAAAGGTTTGTTCCTGAATGATATTTTTGACATAGTAGACATTCTTCTACTTGATAAAGACGATCTGGTACAGAAAGGTTATGGATGGATGTTGAAAGCCGCAAGTGAAGCCCATCAACAAGAAGTATTTGACTATTTGATGTCAAAGAAGTCGGTAATGCCTCGAACTGCCTTTCGGTATGCCCTTGAAAAGATGCCT
>JAIRTG010000054.1 GCA_031255055.1 Prevotellaceae bacterium | reverse complement strand
ACAAAATGGCAGTTTCGGGTATCCGCAGCTTCCTTTTCCGTCACGACCTGCGCTCGTTCTGTCCGTCGGATAGTACACCAAATGAAGCATGTTGAGTTGAATGTGAGAAAACGGGGGGGGCTTCATCACATCAATCAATCCGAATCACAAGAATCACCGTTCGGACAAGTGTTTCGTACAAGTTCGTCGTCTTTAATCACTAATCACTAATCACTATAAACGCTGTCTTACGGGGCGTTGCGGGGCAGCGCCCCGCAGAGGGGGTAGCGGAAGACCGCGCAGCGGGCTGAAGCGAGGGGGAGACTTCCCCCACCTAAATTTTCTCTTTATCTCTCTTCAAGGAAGACCGCGCAGCGGGCTGAAGCGAGGGGGAGACTTCCCCCACCCTAATTCTCTTTCTCTTTCTTCAAAAAAGACCCCTGACTGGTTATGCGGAAAGTGGCGGAAAAAATCATTTTTTTGTACCTTTACGAAAAATTAATTGCAAAATCAAACCATCATGAAACTCCTATTGCTTCTTGCCTGTTTTCTTGGGCTGTCGCTGAATGTGACTGCTAACACAGCCCTCGATTCCCTGTTGGCCGAACTGGACCAAACGATTAAAAGCCATAGTTCCTACGAAAAACAGAAGGAAAATCGGATCTCGGACCTGAAAAACCGTCTGACTAAAGTGACCAACCCCTCGTCTGCCGCATACGGACTGACGCAATTGTTGTATGAGGAATATCGCGCCTATCAGTGCGATTCGGCTATCCTGTATCTGAACAGATGTGTGGATATGGCGGAATACCTGCGCGACGCGATACGTAAATATACCGATATGCTGCAACTGGCCTATCTGATGAGCTCGTCGGGGATGTATAAGGAAAGTATCGATGTGCTCGAATCGATCGACCGGGCGGCTTTGCCCGAAAATCTGATGAAACAATACTATGTCTCTCAATTGCGCGTGTACGGCGAATTGGGCTTCTATACACAGGATAAAAAAAAATCGGGACGGTATTCGGCCATCGCTCAAGCCTATCGGGATTCCCTGCTGAGGCTGCTCCCCGATTCAAGCGATTATGCACTGTCGCTCAAGGAGGAAAGTATGCGCTACTACAGCCCGTTGGATGCCCTGAAAATAAACGATTTGTTGATCGCTAAATTACAACAGGGAACGCACGATTATGCAATTACGGCTTGGCGTCGCGCCATGATTTTTTCGGAGTTGAAGGATGCCGAAAGCGCCAAATACTGGTTTGCGGCGTCGGCTTTATCCGACATCCGGTCGGTTGTCAAAGACCACGCTTCGCTGTGGACGCTGGCGCGAATGTTGTACAACGAAGGCGATATCGACCGCGCTTATACCTATATTCGGTTTTCGTGGTCGGAGTCGGTCTTCTACAACGCCCGCCTGAGAAACCTGCAAAGCGCGATCATCCTCTCGCTGATCGATGATACGTACCAAATCAAAATGAATCAGAAAAACCAAAAACTGCAAACACAATTGTTGCTTATCGCTTTTATTTCGGTCGTGTTGCTGGTGGCGACCTATTTGATTTTCCGTCAAACACGACGGTTATCGGTCGCCCGCCGTCGTTTGCAGGATACGAACCGACAATTGCATCTGCTGAATACCGAACTGAACAGTGTGAACGCAAATCTGCAGGAATCGAATGTCAATTTGCAGGAGTCGAACCAAATCAAGGAAGAATACATCGGCCGATTCCTGAAACTGTGTTCGACCTATATCGGCAATCTGGATACTTACCGCAAAATGGTTAATCGCAAAATTATGAACGGTCAAATCGACGAACTGCTGGTCCGAAACCGTTCGCAGGATGACTTGGAAAAGGCGTTGAAGGAGTTGTATGCCTATTTCGATGAGGCTTTCCTCCATTTCTATCCCACCTTCGTTGACCAGGTGAACGAACTGCTGCAAACGCCGATTGTGATGGAAGAAAAGGAAATATTGAATACCGAATTGAGAATCCTTGCGCTGATTCGATTGGGGATCGATAATAGTGTCCAGATTGCCGATTTTCTGCATTATTCGCTGAATACGATCTATAACTATCGCGCCAAAATGAAAAATCGCGCCATCGGCAACAGAGACGAATTTGAAAATCAGGTACGGCTGATAAAATAAGTCGCTACTTCCGTGACATGTAAACTTTTGTAGTCATAAACATAAAAATAGATTAAAATGAAAAGAAAAACTGTTTTGGGTATCTTTTGCTTTCTTACCTTGTTTTTTGGGGGAAACATGTCGGCTCAAGAGTCGGCGGACGACAAGATGAGATTTATCAACGATGAAGTTGTTTTTACGTTCCAACTGCCGACTGTTTTTAATCAGGCAGAAAATTATCGCCGCATCCATCATTTTCTGGATAATGATTTGCAGCCTTATTCCGGAGGTTTTGTCAAAGATTCGGTGAATACGACCTATTGTGCCGTAACCGATTATCTTGAAGTGAGCGCGAATATGTTCAGTATATTTGCCTGGTATATGAGTTATGAGCTCTCCATCGAATATATTGACAGCCTGTGTGTGATTCATTTCGGGCGCATCCGGTTTATGGAAAAAGAGTATTTTGAAGACAAGGCGGCGTGGGAGTCGAATCCGCACAATCGGCGGTTGAATATGCCCGAGTATAGCGGTAAAGATATTTTTATAGATAAATCGTTCAAAGTGGTATCGATTCGCCGGGCGTCCGAGAAGACGGCGAATGCGGCTCTTGGTCGTTTTGATGCGATTGTCACCGAAATTAAAAATTATCTGAACCGGATTGTTTTTTAGCGTTACCGCAGTCGGAAGGTCAATCTCATTCGGTTGGATTAAATAGCACATCTTGTCGTCATCCAGCAGGAAAGAGAAAGAGAAAGAGAATTAGGGGGGGGGAAGTCTCCCCCTCGCTTCAGCCCGCTGCGCGGTCTTCCGCTACCCCCTCTGCGGGGCTCCGCCCCGCAACGCCCCGAAGACACTAATCGCTAATCACTAATCAAAAAGCCGATTGTTGGTTTATCAATCGGCTTTTTGATTTCGTACGGGATTTTAGTTTAGTTTGCAATTTCCGACAGGAATTTTATTCTGACAAGGCGAACTTCAGCTTCGCTGTAATCGTCTTCTCCCAGTTCTTGGAGCGCAGCCGATATTTTGTCTGTTTCAGCGGTACTGAAATAGTTGAAAATATCGTCGATGCGGTCGGCGTCCATTATTTCGTCCAAAAAATAATCGATATTTATTTTTGTTCCCGAATAGACAACAGCTTCAATTTCGTCGAGCAGTTCGTTCATATCCAATCCTTTTGAAACGGCGATGTCGTCCAGCGCTATTTTTCTGTCAATGGCCTGTATGATCGAAACTTTTAATTTTGATTTGTTGGCGACAGTTCTCACCCGCAGATCTTCGGGGCGAATAATGTCTTTTTCTTTAACATGTTCTTTAATGACTTTTAGAAATTCTTCTCCATACCGTTTTGCTTTTCCGGCGCCAACTCCGGGAATGTTCTGCAGTTCTTCCATTGTGATGGGATAGGATGTCGCCATAGCCTCCAAAGAAGGATCTTGAAAGATAACGAACGGAGGAACTTGAAGCTTTTTGGAAAGTTTTTTGCGCAGGTCTTTCAATATGGAAAAAAGTTCATCATCAGCCGCACAACTTCCGCTCGCGTTTGCGCGAACAATTGCATCATCTTCTTCGTCGTCAAACTCATTGTCTTTTACGATCAGAAATGGTTTCGGGTCTTTGATATAGGCTTTTCCTTCGGGCGTTAATCTCAGCAGGCCGTAATTTTCGATGTCTTTGGTTAAATAACCTGCAATCAATGCTTGCCGGATAACGGCATGCAACAGACTATCGTCTTCAGCGGCAAGCGCTGCAAAAATTTCTAACTCGTCGTGCAGATACGATTTTACGTCGGCCGTTTTATTTCCTTTCAAGATATCAACGATATGTTCTGCTTTAAATTTTTCTTTTACTGCAAGTATAGTGTCAAACACTAATAGCAGATACTCTTGTCCATCTGTATTTTTATGTGGTTTCATGCAATTATCACAACTTTCACAATTGTCATTATTATATTCTTCTCCAAAGTAGTGTAATAATAATTTTCGTCGGCAAATGGCGGATTCGGCATAGGCTTGTGTCTCCGACAGCAGCTGATTACCGATTTCTTGTTCGGCAACAGGCTTTCCCTGCATAAATTTACGTAATTTGTCGAGGTCTTTGTGCGTATAAAAGGCGATACATCTGCCTTCGCCGCCATCTCGTCCGCCCCGTCCGGTTTCCTGATAGTAACCTTCCAGACTTTTGGGCATGTCGTAATGTATGACATAACGCACGTCGGGCTTGTCGATTCCCATTCCGAAAGCAATTGTGGCAACGATGGTTTCTACTTTTTCCATCAGAAATTTATCCTGATTTTCGCTGCGCAGGGATGAGTCCAAGCCTGCGTGATATGGTAGGGCGGAAATGCCATTGACCTGTAATGTTTCGGTAAGTTCCTCTACTCTTTTACGGCTGAGACAGTATATTATGCCTGATTTTCCGTTTTGCGAACGAATGTATTTAACTATTTCTTTATCTATTTCTTTTGTTTTTGGGCGCACTTCGTAGTAAAGGTTGGACCTGTTGAACGACGATTTAAAAACAGTGGCGTTCAACATGCCCAGATTTTTTTGAATGTCGTGCTGCACTTTGGGTGTAGCCGTAGCCGTAAGTGCGATGATTGGGGCTGTGCCTATTTCATTTACAATCGGGCGGATGCGTCTGTATTCGGGTCGGAAATCGTGTCCCCATTCCGAAATGCAGTGTGCTTCATCTATTGCGTAAAATGAGATTTTTACGTGCCTTAAAAATTCAATATATTCTCCTTTTGTCAAAGATTCGGGAGCGACGTAAAGCAGTTTTGTTTTTTTGTTTAGTATATCGGCTTTCACTTGCTCTACTGCGAGTTTGGACAGTGATGAATTTAGAAAATGGGCAATTCCGTCTTCTTCGCTGAAGTTCCGCATTGCGTCTACCTGATTTTTCATCAATGCGATAAGCGGGGATATGACAATAGCGGTTCCTTTCATTAATAACGAAGGGAACTGGTAGCATAATGATTTGCCACCGCCTGTCGGCATCAAAACAAAGGTGTCTTTTCCGTCTAAAACATTTTGAATGATTTCTTCTTGTGTTCCTTTGAAGTTGTCGAATCCAAAATACTTTTTTAATTCGGCAGTTAATGTCGATTTTTCTGACATGGAGTTTTAGCCCGAGT
This sequence comes from Prevotellaceae bacterium, assembly GCA_031255055.1. GTDB lineage: Bacteria > Bacteroidota > Bacteroidia > Bacteroidales > Paludibacteraceae > JAIRTG01. The sequence goes on along the minus strand of JAIRTG010000054.1, from coordinate 6,234 downwards.
GGAAATTAGTTAAGTAAAATAAGCCTGTCTAATGTAGTCAAAACTGTTTGAGATTGTGTCTTGTATTTTTCCCACAGCAAAATTATAAACATGTTTGAAATATACAAGATGTTTTGAGAAAAAAACAGTGCGTTAAATGTTTTTTATATCAACACGTTGGATTTTAATGAATTAGTGATTGTCTTTCTTGTTTTTTTTCTGTTAATCAGGCAGTCTTCATTCGGTTAACGTTCATTTTTTCCAGTTTACTTTTAGCGTAATCTGTAGTTACGAGCCATTTTTTCTCATTTTTCGAGGGTAATTCATACATTTGATCGACGACAATTGTCTCAACAATTGAGCGTAATCCGCGAGCGCCGAGCTTAAATTCAATGGCCTTGTCAACAATGTATTCCAGCACTTCGTCTTCAAATACAAGTTCGATATCATCCATTTTAAACAGCTTTTTGTATTGTTTGATAATGGAGTTTTTCGGTTCTACCAAAATTCGTTGCAGTGCTGTACGGTCGAGTGGATCAAGGTAAGTGAGAATGGGCAGACGTCCGATAATTTCGGGGATCAATCCGAATGATTTTAAATCTTGGGGCGCAATATATTGCATCAGGTTATTTCGGTCAATTCGTTCATTTTCAATAATCGAATTGTAACCTACAACATGCGTATTCATTCGTTCTGCGATTTTCCGTTCAATTCCGTCGAAAGCGCCTCCGCATATAAATAATATGTTCTGCGTGTTGACGGCAATCATTTGCTGCTCAGGATGTTTACGACCTCCTTGAGGCGGAACATTTACGATAGAGCCTTCCAACAATTTCAACAGGCCTTGTTGCACACCTTCGCCGCTCACATCGCGCGTAATGCTCGGATTATCGCTTTTTCTCGCGATTTTGTCTATCTCGTCAATAAATACAATGCCTTTTTCGGCCTCTTGTACGTTGTAATCGGCCACTTGTAACAAACGTGTGAGCAGGCTCTCGATGTCTTCGCCGACATAACCGGCTTCGGTCAAAACAGTCGCATCCACTATTGTGAAAGGTACGTGTAGTTTTTTTGCAATGGTTTTTGCCATCAATGTTTTTCCCGTTCCTGTGGCGCCGACCATGATGATGTTCGATTTTTCAATTTCGACATCGTCATTGCTTTTGCCCTGTATCAAACGCTTATAGTGATTGTAGACCGCTACCGACAGATATTTTTTTGCGTCTTCCTGTCCAATGACATATTGATCCAGGTGTTCTTTTATTTCGACAGGACGCGGCAGTTTATTTTTAGTCAAATTAGGGGAGTTTGATTTTGATATGGGAAAAGAATTTCTTTTTACCATTTCCGCACCCCGTAGCACACAGTCGCTACAAATAGCAACATTTCCGATTCCTGTTATAAACAAACCCACGTGCTGCGATTCGGGTCGTCCACAAAAAGCACAATAACTTATTTTCTTTGCCATTTATTTTTTTTCGTTTTTTTAGTTTGATATTTCATTCAAACGAATAGCAAGAGATTTTTTTAATCCCTTGCTATTTATTACGAATAGATGTGTTGTTTTAGAATCTAATTATTAAATCTTTTATTTCTTTTTCTTTTCGTTGATCAGCACACGGTCGATCATACCGTATTCAAGTGCTTCTTTTGCGATCATCCAATAGTCACGGTCGGAATCTTTTTCAATTTTCTTGATTGTATTTCCCGAATGATCGGCAATGATTGTGTACAGTTCTGTTTTCAGCTTCTGAATTTCGCGGGCGGTAATTTCAATGTCTGAAGCTTGTCCTTGAGCGCCACCCATCGGCTGATGAATCATTACGCGCGAATGTGATAGTGCCGAACGTTTTCCTTTTGTTCCTGCAACCAGCAACACTGCCGCCATCGAAGCCGCCATACCGGTGCAAATGGTGGATACGTCGGAGCTGATGTATTGCATTGTGTCATAAATACCCAAACCGGCGTACACCGAACCTCCGGGCGAATTAATATAAATCGAAATATCTTTTCCCGGGTCGGATGAATCTAAATAGAGCAATTGTGCCTGAATGACATTTGCGGTATAATCATCAATCTGCGTACCCAAAAATATGATACGATCCATCATTAAACGTGAAAAAACATCCATCTGCGTCACGTTCAATTGGCGCTCTTCCAAAATAGACGGAGATATGTAACTGCTTGTGATGTCATTTACATAAGCATCCAAAGCCAGACCGTTCATCCTTAAATGTTTCATCGCAAATTTGCGAAAATCGTTTTGATTGTTCATACTTGTTTTTTTATTAAATTAAATGGACTTTTGTGAAATACGTTCGATTTTCCGGATGATATCATTTGCAAATTCATCAGCCTGTTCTTTATTTCCGGCTTCGGAATAAATCCTGATTATCGGTTCGGTATTCGATTTTCTTAGATGTACCCAACCTTCGGGAAAATCGATTTTCACACCGTCAATGTCGTTTACTTCAAAATTTTGATAAGCCTCTTTTATCTCTTTCAAAATATTATCCACGTCGATTTCGGGAGTCAGTTCTATTTTGTTTTTTGAAATAAAATAATTCGGATACGTTTTTCGCAGTTCCGAAACAGCCGTTTTTTGCTTTGCCAGATGAGTCAGAAACAAAGCGATTCCAACCAACGCATCGCGCCCGTAATGGATAGCGGGATAAATTACACCGCCGTTACCTTCTCCGCCGATAACAGCATTTGCCGCCTTCATAGCTGTGACGACATTCACTTCGCCTACGGCTGCTGCGGTATATTTTCCGCCGTATTTCTGCGTAACGTCGCGTAAAGCGCGGGTTGAACTCAGATTAGAAACCGTATTTCCGGGTGTGTGCTGCAAGATATAATCGGCAACGGCCACCAAGGTGTATTCCTCGCCGAACATACTTCCGTCCTCACAAACAATTGCCAGTCTGTCCACATCGGGATCTACGACAAAACCAATATCTGCTTTTTGTTCTTTTACCAGTGATGAAATTTCGGTCAAATGTTCGGGAAGCGGTTCGGGATTATGTGGAAATCGTCCGTTTGGCTCTGTATATAACTCTATGATATTTTTTACGCCTAAACTTTTAAGCAAAGTAGGCAGTGCGAGTCCTCCAACCGAATTTACGCAGTCAATCGCAACAGTAAAGCCGGCTGATTTTATGGCTTCCACATCTACCAACTCAAGCGACAAAACGCTTTCGATATGTTTTTCGGTATAAGTAAAATTTTCTGTCAGCCTGCCGATTTCATCCACCTCCGAAAATATAAAATCTTCCCTTTCGGTTATTGAAAGCACCTCTTCACCTTCTGCTGCGTTTAAAAATTCGCCATACTCGTTCAGTAATTTCAAGGCATTCCACTGTTTCGGATTATGACTGGCAGTCAAAATAATTCCTCCTGCTGCTTTTTCCATTGTCACGGCCAATTCTGTGGTCGGAGTTGTTGCCAAACCGATATTTACAACATCAAAACCCATTCCCAACAAAGTGCCGGTTACCAATTGACCGACCATTTCGCCGGAAATACGGGCGTCGCGTCCTACGACGATTTTATTTGCCGATGTTTTTTTGTTTGCTTTAATATGCACAGCATAAGCTGCCGTGAACCGCACAACATCAACCGGACTTAAACCATCTCCCACACGACCGCCAATGGTTCCCCTGATTCCCGAAATGGACTTAATTAATGACATATACGTTCATTTTTAAAATTTGAAATGTCCACAAACAAAAAAACTCAAAGCATTTATTTCTTTGAGATTTTTTGCCGCTATCATAAGTTGTATGATTTCAAGATTATTTTTGAACGGTGATTTTGAAACGATAGCACATCGGCGTTACCGAATTTAATTCGGTATTCGTCCCGATTTTTGAAGGTGCAATAAAAATTGCTTCCGAACCGCTTTTTTTCATATACAATATTGCCTCAGACCACGATGTGGGAATATCCGTCCCTGAAGAATAGCGGAATACATAAGGATACGGATATTTGATTGTGCTCATCATATTAACAAGCGTATCCGGATTTTCATCCAATGTATGTTTTATATATCTCAGATTTATCAAATCGTTTACCAGAATCGTATCTCCCTTCCCCGAATCGACCAAATGAAAATACAGACCCGAATTTGTCTGAACATATAAATTTTCTTTCCATTTATCATTGTCGGGAAAGACGGTTATTACGTCAATATTGTGGAGGTTGATATAATCGGCAATTTTCTGCTTTTCATCTTTTAACTGGTCGCCGTATAACCGGCTCTGATTATCTCTACAAGAAAAAAATGTGGCGGGAAACGCACTCAAAAGAAGCATAATAGGCAAGTACTTTTTCATATATTATGGATATTTTTGGCCTGCAAATATCTGACTAAATTATGATTTTCACAAACAACCGAGATTTATTTAAAAAATGTTTTGATGTTTAATTCGTTGTTTTGACTTTCATTAACTCCACCTCAAAACGTACCGATGTGTAAGGCGGGACTAAATGTTCATAACCCTTCATTCTGTAGGCAATACTGGAGGGAAGATAAAAAATCGCTTTCTCGCCTTCTCGCATCAACAAAAGGCCTTCTTCCAAACCAACCGGAATCTCTTTTTTTCCAATGGTTACGTTTTTTTGAGCATTTTCCAAGACAGTTCCGTCAATCAGGCATAAACTATATTTAAACAGACATTCATCGTGTTCTTTTGGTGTTTCTCCAGTTTTCTCTATCAGCTTTTTGTAATAGAAACCGCTATCATGCTTATTGAAAGCGCTGTCTTGTCCTGATATAAAACCATGAAGAAAGCTATCTTCGAGCAAAACCATTTCTTGATTTATCGTTCTTAATGTTTCCGATTGTATTTGCGATTTTGTTTCAATTTTATTTGCGGGCAGTTGCGCCTCTTTTTTCCTGCACGAAAAGAGGCAAAAAATAAACAATACCACAAAATAAGCTTTCATAAAACGCATTTTTGAACAAGAAATGGCTTTGATTAACCTTCAATTCAAGATTGTTACAGTGCAACCTGCTTATTCTCTCAACATCCACATCCCGCACAATCGTGCTCATGTGTGTGATTTTCATCCTCACAGCCACAATTACATCCGCCGCAACCGCCATAAAGCGCAGCTAATTCTTCTTCTGTCACATCATGCACGTCAATCACTTCTCCTTCAAAACGAAGATCCTGACCTGCTAAAGGATGATTGATGTCTACACGCACATTATTTTCGGTAACTTCCAAAATAAGCCCGCGATATTGATTCCCTTCGGTATCCCTCAAAGGAATAAAATTACCCTCAAAAAGTATATTTTCATCAATCTTACCATCCACTTCAAAAGCAGCCGGCTCTAAATCAAATATCTTTTCTTCGCAGTATTCGCCGTAAGCATTTTCAGATTTTATTTCAAAATCGTATTTATCGCCAACAGAAAGTCCTAAAAGATGTTGTTCAAATTCGGGCAACATCATACCTATTCCGGCGATAAAGACGAAGGGATTTTCAGCGGTTGCTTTTTCTTTCATTTCCAATTTGCCGTCTTCGTTCCGAACATACAATTCATAAGAAACCGAAACGGACTTGTTTAGTGCAATTTTCATTATTTCAATCGTTTTTATAATTGTTCTTTTATCAGTTCTTTGTTAATTATTTTATGCTTATCCGCAAAAATACCCCTAAGCATTACTACAACAAATATACACATCTTATCCCAATAAAACAAAAAAGTGGAAATTATTCTCGGTTCCACAATAAGGGCATTTTACAATTCGATGTTCTGTATCTTTCATTTTGAAATATTTTAGAATGTTTAATTACCAGGGGCTATCATTTGTTTGAGCAGCATAAACAATCCTACCGTCTGTTATGCCTTTCATTTCACAAAAATCTGTAAATTGTGCTTTTACCAAACGCCTGTGCGCCGATTTTGGCAAATAGAACGGGCGTAGCCACGCAGGAACATCGCCTAAACCCCAATGTCATTCGGTGAAGGATTAAATAGCTCTGTCGGTACTTGGCGTCTTCCTTCCGGAAAGAGAACGAGAAAGTGATTTAGGGGGGGGGATGTCTCCCCCTCGCTACAGCCCGCTACGCGGTCTTCCGCTACCCCCTCAGCGGGGCTCTGCCCCGCAACGCCCCGAAAGACAGTGATTAGTGATTAGTGATTAGTCCCCCTCTATATTTTGTCAAGTGCAAAAAAAGGAATAACTTTCGGCGTAGCCATGCAGCAAGACCATTCAGCACTATAGGGATACTCTATTGATTAGT
>JAIRTG010000038.1 GCA_031255055.1 Prevotellaceae bacterium | reverse complement strand
GTCTTTCCCTCGCTACAGCCGCCGTTGGCATCTTCCTTGAAGAAAGAGAAAGAGAATTAGGTGGGGGAAGTCTCCCCCTCGCTACAGCCCGCCTGCGGCGGTCTTCCGCTACCCCCTCTGCGGGGCTCCGCCCCGCAACGCCCCGTAAGACAGTGAAGAGTGAAGAGTGAAGAATGAAGAATGAAGAGTGATTAGTGATTAACGATTAATGATTAAACATGGCGAACTTGCAAATCACTAATCATTCTTCATTCTTCATTCTTCACTAAACACTAACTCATTCGTCAAAATAATAGTACAATTATAACCAAAAGTATAGCTGAAAATTCGATAGCATCAAATTATCCGTCACACACACACCTTATTATATACGTGTATGTGCGACATACTTAAAACATTCTTACAACATCATACAGGGTTGTTCCAAAAGCAAATTTGGGATTCCCCCGAATAATTTGGAGACTCCCCCGAATAATTTGGAGACTCCCCCGAATAATTTGGAGACTCCCCCGAACAATTTGGGGATTCCCCCGAGCAATTTTGACATGTCCCCGAACCTTATGGGCACGCCCCGAATCTTTAGGAGCACGCCCCGAATCTTTGGGGGCACGCCCCGAACCTTTGGGGGCACGCCCCGAACCTTTGGGGGCACGCCCCGAACCTTTGGGGGCACGCCCCGAATCTTTGGGGGCACGCCCCGAATCTTTGGGGGCACGCCCCGAAAGTAGCGACGCAGTCTCGATAGCCGGTGGATTCATCCGTTGGAAAGTATCTCACAGAGCTTGTAGACAGGATATTTTTGGGAACTACCGACTTTTTAGTCAGCCCCGAGCGCCACAACCCGTAAGGGTTGAATATGGGTAACCCCGTGCAAGGCGAAGCCGCAGATCGGGGTGAGAGACGGAAAAATACAACAAAATCAGAGCAATCCTGTCATCCGGAAAATCAAGGTTCGGACATTTGTAGAAAGAAGCGAACCGCCGGAGACGAACTTGCACGAATCACGAATCACTATTTAATCACTGTCTTTCGGGGCGTTGCGGGGCAGAGCCCCGCTGAGGGGGTAGCGGAAGACGCCGTAGGCGGCTGAAGCGAGGGGGAGACTTCCCCCCCCCCTAATTCTCTTTCTCTTTCTCTCCCTTTCGTTTTTTGACAAACTTATCCGAATGGCTATTTGTTATGCGGATAAAAAAAAACGAAGCATGGTAACTAAAAAAGTTATGCGGATAAAAAAAACGAAACATGACAACTAAAAAATTTGATGTATCGGGCATGTCGTGTGCAGCTTGTGCTGCGCACGTCGAAAATGCAGTGGGTAAACTGGATGGCGTGAAAAATGTACGGGTCAGTTTGCTGACAAACAGTATGCTTGTCGATTTTGACGAAAAGAAACAACGTATTTCGTCGATCGAAAAGGCGGTGGCGAATGGCGGATACACGGCACGCCTGCGGGAACGGGAAAATCGATACGCCGACAAACCGAATGTGGTCGCAGCCGAATATAATAGTCTGCGAAAACGCTGGCAGGTGTCGCTCTGCCTGCTGATACCATTGCTGTATGTCTCAATGGGTGGGATGCTCGGATTGCCTCTGCCGACATTTTTACACGGAAACATACATGCAATGACTTTCGCACTGACACAGTTGACGCTGACAATCCCAATTGCCGTTGTCAATAAAAAGTATTTCACGTCGGGCTTCAACATGCTGTGGAAAAAACAACCGAATATGGATAGCCTGATTGCTATCGGAGCATCGGCGGCAATATTATACGGACTGTATGCCATTTATAAAATGGGGTACGCCCCGGAGCAGCACGATCCGATGACCGTAGGAGCGTTCTCCCACGATTTGTACTTTGAATCGGGCGCCACAATTCTGACGTTGATCACTCTGGGGAAGTTCTTGGAAGCAGGTTCAAAACGAAAAACTTCCGACGCGATTACGAAACTAACAGGCCTCGCTCCAAAAACAACTACTGTCATTCGCAACAATGAAACAATCGTTATTCCGGTGGAAGAGGTGGCTGTCGGCGATCTCGTTGTTGTCAAAGCGGGACAACGAATACCTGTTGACGGCATTGTGGAGACCGGACAAGCAAGTATCGACGAGTCGGCGCTGACAGGCGAAAGTATGCCCGTTTTCAAGCAGAAAGGCGACAGCGTTTTGTCGGCGAGCATCAGTAAATCGGGCTATGTGGTGGTGAAAGCGTCGAAAGTGGGACTGGATACCACGCTGTCTCAAATTATCGGTCTGGTGGAAGAAGCCGCCGCGTCGAAAGCGCCCGTGTCGAAGCTGGCGGATAGTATCAGTCGCATTTTTGTGCCTGTTGTTATTGGTATCGCCACTGTGTCGATGACCGTTTGGCTGCTGTTGGGCTATCCGTTCGATTTCTCGCTGTCGATAGCTATTGCGGTGCTGGTCATTTCATGTCCCTGCGCGTTGGGACTGGCAACGCCTGTGGCGATAATGGTGGGGACGGGTAAGGGCGCTGAAAACGGTATCCTTGTCAAATCGGCCGAAGCACTCGAAAAGGCTCATGCCGTCGATACGGTCGTTCTGGATAAAACAGGTACGCTGACAACGGGTAAGCCGCAGGTGACCGACGTCGTCGTATTTCGACATGAAACATCGTCGTCGGAATTGCTGGGAATCGCGGCTTCTCTGGAAAAACTGTCGGAACATCCGCTGGCAAATGCGATCGTGGACAGGGCATCCGCCGAAAATGTCGCGACGGGAGCCGTACAGAACTTTGAAACGATTCCGGGAAAGGGGATAAAAGGGACGATAGAGGATATTGTTTATCTGGCAGGAAACGAGGCGCTGATGAGGCAACATCATATCGCGCAGGGAACGGCTGTTGAAAAACAGCTCGGTCTGTTTGCCGGACAGGGTAAAACGCCGCTGCTGATTGCCGACGAAGGGGAATTGTTGGGCGTCATTGCCGTAGCCGATGTTTTGAAAGAAGATGCGAAGGCCGCCGTCGACGCATTGCGAAAAATGGGAATGGAGGTCGTTATGCTGACCGGAGACAATGCGACTACGGCTAAAGCAATTCAAAAAGAACTGCAACTTACAAACGTGATTGCCGACGTTCTGCCACAGGATAAGGACGCCGAAGTAAGCAGGTTGCAACAGTCGGGAAAGCAAGTCGCCATGATTGGAGACGGTATAAATGATGCGCCTGCGCTCACTCGTGCGGATGTTGGTATCGCTATCGGGGCGGGAACCGATATTGCTATCGAGGCTGCGGACATTGTGCTGATAAAAAATGATTTGCTTGACGCGATTACCTGCTTCCGCTTGAGTAGAGCCGTGATGAAGAATATAAAACAAAACTTATTCTGGGCTTTTTTCTATAACGTCACCGGTGTTCCGCTGGCGGCAGGCGTCTTCTACGGATTGCTGGGATGGAAACTCAGTCCGATGTTTGCGGCTGCGGCCATGAGTCTGAGTTCCGTCACCGTCGTTGCCAATGCGCTCAGACTACGGCATTTCAAATACTCACAGATAACCGAATCGGTAACCGGTGTGATGACTAAAAGAAAACAAAAAATGAAACAAAAAATGAAACAAAAAACAATGAAAGTAAACGGTATGAGCTGCGTGCACTGTGCATTGCGCGTCGAGGAGGCACTGAACGTGATTGACGGCGTTGAAGCGAACGTGAATTTGGTGAAAAATGAAGTCATAATCAGCCTGTCGAAACCTGTAAGCGACGACAAACTGAAACAAACGGTGGAAGATGCAGGCTATACAGCCGTTTCGATAAGTTGATTCGTCGAGATGTGATTCTTACAAAGGCAGCATATAAATCTTTGCATTTGTGTGCTGCTTTTCTGTTTAAAAATCATCTGTTATCTTTGTCGGTCGAAAATGAAATTATAGGTTATGAAGAAAAATATCGCTGTTATTGCCGGCGGAGATTCATCCGAAATAATTGTCTCTTTGAAAAGTGCGGCAGGCATTTACTCTTTCCTGGACAGGGAAAAATACAATCCCTATATCGTCATCATCACTTCGCAGGCATGGGAGGTGATGATTTCCGAAAATGAGAAGGCGCCTGTTGATAAAAACGATTTCGGATTTAAAGCGGACGGCAAAAAAATATGGTTCGATTTTGCCTATATCACCATTCACGGAACACCGGGCGAAAACGGTATCCTGCAAGGTTATTTTGAATTGATCGGACTGCCCTATTCGGGTTGCAATGTACTTGTGTCGGGCATTACGTTCAATAAATTTATATGCAACCAATTGCTCAAGACTTTCGGCGTAAAGGTGGCCGAAGCGGTATTGCTTCGCAAAGGGCAGTCGATGACGGGCGATGATGTTGCCGTGAAAATCGGATTCCCCTGCTTTGTGAAACCGAATACCGGCGGCAGCAGCTTCGGCGTCACAAAGGTGAAAACAGCCGACCAAGTGCAATCAGCCCTTGAAAAAGCTTTCTCGGAAGCCGACGAAGTCCTGATTGAGGCCTTTATGGATGGCATGGAAGTGACCTGCGGCATGTACAAAACCCGTCAAAAAGAAATCATTTTTCCTGTGACGGAAGTTGTAAGCGACAATGAGTTTTTCGACTATGATGCGAAATATAAGGGCAAATCGCAGGAAATCACGCCTGCGCGTATCAGCAAAGAGCTGACGGAACGGATACAAAAGCTGACAAAAGCCATCTATGAAATACTTGGATGCAAAGGCCTGACACGTACCGACTATATTATCACAGAAAACAGTGAGATCCGTCTGTTGGAAATCAATACGACTCCGGGCATGACTCCGGCGAGTTTTATTCCCCAGCAAGTCAGAGCTGCGGGATTGAACATGACCAACGTGATGAGTGAAATTATCGAAGATGCTTTTACCGATGAATGAACTAACATAAATGAATGAACTAACATAAAAAAAACAAGAACAATGAAAACTTTTGACGAAATACATCAAATCGTTAATGTCGGAATCAGACACATCGACCGACCAAAAGAACCTCAAGACCTGTATCGCCCGATTGATTATGTGTTGTCTCTGGGTGGCAAACGGCTACGTCCGGCATTGCTGCTGATGGCTTATAACTTGTATGCCGATGATGTGGAAACGGCGATTCATCCGGCTTTGGGTATTGAGATTTTTCACAATTTCACGTTGCTACACGACGATATAATGGACAAGGCAGACATCCGTCGCGGAAAACCGACCGTGCATAAAAAGTGGAGCGACAGTACCGCTATCCTTTCGGGCGATGTGATGTTGATTGAAGCGTATGAACACATCGCCAAAACGCCTGAGAAGTACCTGAAAATAGTTTTGGATTTGTTTTCCGGCATGGCAAAGGAAATTTGCGAAGGACAGCAGTACGATCTGCAATTTGAATCGAGGGAACAGGTGACGCCCGACGATTATATCGAAATGATCCGTTTGAAGACATCCGTGTTGCTCGGCACATCGCTCAAAATAGGCGCGACGATAGCCGACGCCCCTAAAAAAGATGTTGATCTGCTCTACGATTTCGGCGTCAATATCGGGCTGGCGTTTCAACTGAAAGACGACTTGCTGGATGTGTATGGTAATGAAGCCTATTTCGGAAAAAAAATAGGCGGGGATATCCTCTGTAACAAAAAGACCTATCTGCTGATCAACGCTTTGCTTCTGGCGGAAAATGAAACAAAACAAGAATTGAATGGTTGGCTACAGTCGTCGGACAATGCGCAGGAAAAAATAAAAGCCGTCACGGAAATTTACGATAAGTTGAAAGTAAACGCGCTGTGCGAAGACAAAATGCAGTTCTTCTACCAAAAGGCACTCGCGAATCTGGCCGATGTGGGCGCTGCCGATGATAAGAAGCATGAATTGAGAAAATTAGCCGAGAAGTTGATGGACAGAAAAGAATAATTGCCTATATTTGCGAGAATTTTTTTCAAAATAAATGAACATATTATTATATGCCCTACCGCCGACTACCAAATACAGACCAGGCACGTTACAGAGCGCTGAAAACCGCTATTGGAAAAGCGCTGAATCAAGATTTCAATAATCAGATCGTCAGTTTCTCAACACTGCATAATGCCGAGTCATATCTCAACATTTTTGAAAAACAGATGCGGCAATACCAACAAACACTCGAACGCCAGGTAAACGCCAATAAGCATTATCAGCAAATTGTGCACAATGCCCGTATGTATATTTCACATTTTATCAAGGTGTTTAATTTAACCGTCATTCGCGGCGAAATTAAAAAGAAGTACAAACGGCTCTATCAATTAGACCCCGATTCAAACACAGTTCCCGATTTGGGTACGGAAGCCGCCCTGCTCAAATGGGGTAAAGCTATCATCGACGGTGAAGGTGAGCGGGTACGAAACGGAGGAATGCCGATATACAACCCTGTTATTGCTAAAGTGAAAATACATTTCGATACCTTCAAAGAATACAAAATGAGCCAAAAACTCCATCAACAAGCCACAAACCGTAATCTGGAAGAATTGGCCGCACTGCGCAAACAGGGAGACGAACTGATCCTGGATATCTGGAATCAGATAGAGACAAAATTCAAAGATGAACCTCCATACACGCGCGTCGAAAAATGTAAAAAATACGGCGTTGTGTACTACTACCGAAAAGGCGAAAAAGAACTGACCCCCGAAGACGATTTAGTGAAGACGATTTAGAAACTGTTTTGAATTTTTTTAGAAGTTATTTTTAGCAGTTTTTTGATGGATTTGAATGGTTGTTTTTAGGATAATAGCGGGCTATTTGACTAAAAATAACCATTCAAAGACGCAAAAAAGGCGAAAAAGAACATGAAAGAACTGAAAACAAGTTCACAAAAAATATCCGTAAAATTCAAAATAGTTTCTTAGCGTTTAGTGGGTTTTGAATTTGGGGAAAGGCGGACGCCATTTCGTTTTCCTGTCGGTAAACAAATTGTTGGCTTCGGTTGGCCCCCAGGTGTTACATTCGTAAAAATAAAGCGGGATGTCGGGATTGCTTTGCCACGCCTTTAGAATAGAGTCGACAAATTTCCAGCTCGCATTGACAGCGTCTGTACGGGCATAAAGTGTCGAATCGCCTGTCATGCAGTCGAGCAGCAAACGTTCGTATGCTTCGGGAATCTTCGAGTCGGTCAAGTCCGAATAATGAAACGCCATGTTTACATTTTGTACCTGATAGCCGGCGCCCGGAATCTTCATGCCGAAATCTATGGCAACACCCGCGTCGGGCTGAATGCGCAGGATAATCATATTTGTTGGCTGCGGCGCACAAATCCGTTTGAAAAGCTGATGCGGCGCAGGTTTCAAGTGTATCACAACCTCGGTGGCCTGTTCGGGCAGATGTTTCCCTGTGCGGATATAAAAAGGTACGTCGCCCCAACGCCAGTTGTCGATGAATAGCTTCATCGCAACAAATGTTTCTGTTCTCGAATCGGGCTTTACGCCTTCCTCCTGACGATAACCGCTTTCGAGCTTTCCGTTGACGGTTGTCGCAATATACTGCCCTCGAATAACATGCTCGGCGATATTGTCGGCCTCTATCGGGCGAAGCGCCTGCAAAACTTTTACCGTTTCGTTCCGAATGGCATCCGAATCGAACACAACGGGCGGCTCCATCGCGACTACGGCCAACACTTGCAGCAAATGGTTTTGAATCATGTCGCGCATCGCTCCCGCACCGTCATAGTATCCGCCCCTTTTCCCGACGCCAAGCGTCTCGGAAGCCGTAATTTCGATTCTGTCGATGTATTTTCTGTTCCAGACAGGCTCAAAAAAGCCGTTGGCGAAGCGGGTGACCATGATATTTTGTACGGTCTCTTTGCCCAGATAATGGTCGATGCGGTAGATCTGCGACTCTTTAAAGCCTTTATGCAGTTGTTCGTCCAGTTCCTTAGCCGTTTCGTAGCTGTAGCCGAATGGCTTTTCGACAATTATCCGCTTCCATCCGTCGGTTTCCCTGTTCAGGCTGTGCTTCACCAACTGTTTCGCAACGGTTTCATACAGAAAAGGCGGTATTGAGAAGTAATAAATGATGTTTTTCGGAACGGCGCTTTCCTGCAACAGACGGTCGATGTATGTCTTCAGCTTTCCGAAATCCTTTTCTTCCCGATTGTTTAGCTGTATATAATGAATCATCGACAGAAATTCGTCGACAAATGTCGACTGATGCTTCCGCTCCGATTTTGCAAACAGTATCAACGATTCTCGTACTTCCGCGCGATATTGTTCCTCGCTGCAATCTCTGCTTCCTGTTCCGATCACCATAAACGATTGGGGCAAAAGCCGGTCTATATACAGTTGAAAAACGGCCGGCAGGAGTTTCCGCCGCGCCAAATCGCCGTTAGAACCGAAAATGATCAGCGTTTGATTTTCGAGCGGCGCTTTCTCTGTGATAGTTTCTTTGCAATTATCCATTTTTTTATATTACGATTTGTTCTGTAGCTGATTTGTCAGGCATTGTAGGTGGTGGAAGCCGTTTCTTCTCCGTCTTCGGTCCATTTTGTATGAAAGAACACATTGCGTGGTCTGTCGGTACGCTCGTAGGTATGCGCCCCGAAATAATCGCGCTGTGCCTGTATCAGGTTTGCCGGCAATTGTGCGGTGGCGTATCCGTCATAGTATGCCAAGGCCGAGGAAAGCGCCGGAACGGGAATACCGTTTGTTACCGCTTTGGCGATGACTGTCCGCCAACCTTTGTCCGATTTCTCGATTTCGTTCCTGAAAAAGGGCGCCAGAAGCAGGTTGTCCGGTCTGGGACTTGCGCTGAAAGCCTCTTGTATTTTGCCCAGAAAAGCAGAGCGGATGATGCAGCCTCCGCGCCACATTTGTGCAATTCCGGCGTAATTCAATGACCATCCGTATGCTTTTTCGGCTGCGCGAAAGAGGGAAAATCCCTGCGTGTATGAAATGATTTTTGAAGCATACAGGGCGTCTTTCACTTGGGCGATGAATGTTTCTTTGTTTTTTTCTTCGACCATAGGGGGTAACTTCAACAGTCCGGAGGCGCTCAGTCGCTCCTCTTTCAGGGCCGAAAGCGAACGCGCAAAGACCGATTCGCCGATCAAGGTAAGCGGATTTCCCAAGTCCAATGCCGTGTGTACGGCCCATTTTCCTGTCCCTTTTTGGCCTGCGGCATCAAGGATTTTTTCGATCAAGGGTGTACCGTCGCCGTCTTTTTTGGTGAGGATGTCAGCCGTGATTTCAATCAGGTAGCTGTCCAGATCGCCTTTGTTCCATTCGGAAAAGACCCGGTGAAGTTCGTCGATGCTCAATCCGCCGACGTTTTTCAATAAATGATATGCTTCGGCAATCAACTGCATGTCGCCGTATTCGACGCCGTTGTGCACCATTTTTACAAAATGTCCCGCTCCCGATTCGCCCACCCAGTCGCAACAGGGTGTACCGTCCTGCAACTTTGCGGCGATGTTCCGAAACACTGGCTTTATCTCCGCCCATGCTTGGGAATCTCCTCCGGGCATGAGCGACGGGCCGTGTAACGCGCCTTCTTCGCCTCCCGAAACGCCCGAACCGATAAAGCGAATACCCTTGCTTTTCAAATATTCATACCGTCGGGCGGTGTCTTCATAATGTGAATTACCGCCGTCGATGATAATGTCTCCTTTTTCCAACAAAGGCAGTAATTGCTCAATGACCATGTCGACAGGCTTGCCTGCGCGTATCATTATCATGATTTTTCTCGGACGCGAAATCGATTCTACCAATTCCCGGATCGTATACGCGGGAATAAACCGTTTGTTCTTCCCGCGATTATCCATAAAATGCCCTACAACTTCGGGTTCATAGTTCCAGACTGCTACCGTGTAGCCGTTTCTTTCCATGTTCAGCGCCAGATTTTGCCCCATCACAGCAAGGCCGATCATTCCGATAGTCGCTGTTTCGTTTCTGTTGTTCATAGTCGATCGATTTGATTGATATATGTCGGTTTATTGTACTGTAATTTTGTTTTGTTAATTTTGCTCCGTGAATAACAATCTTTATAATGCTTTTGTTTAGCGTCTTAAAGGCGTCCGGTTTTATTCGGGGAGAACAATTAGTGATTAGTGTTTAGTGATTAGTGATTAGTTGTTCGCCTGCCATTAGAAGTAAGAAGAGATGCGCTCAATTAAGGTTGAATCACTGATCACTATTTAATCACTGTCTTTCGGGGCGTTGCGGGGCGGAGCCCCGCAGAGGGGGTAGCGGAAGACCGCCGTAGGCGGGCTGAAGCGAGGGGGAGACTTCCCCCCCCCCCTAATTCTCTTTCTCTTTGTTCTCTTTGCTGAAAAACGGTTGAAAAAGTGTCTTGTGGACGGTCTACGGATGTGATGTACGGATGATTTTATGGGCGATCTTCGGGCGATATCCGCTTGTTTAACAGGCTGAATCGCCAGTTGTATTTTATCGAAAAGAAGATGATCGCTACTGTACTTATCAGTATGAACGCGGCTAATTCTTTGACCGGATCGAATCGGAGTTGTCGGAAAAGTGCGTCTGTCTGTAAAACGGATTGGTCTGTTGTTACAAAGATGGCCGAAAAGATGTTGTTGGCGGCATGGATGCCCATTGATAGTTCGATGCCGTCGTCGAGAATGGCGATTAGTCCGACTATAAGCCCGAAACCGATGTAGTGGGGCATCATGACCCAAAAGCCGAATTGTTGTACTTCGGGATTCGTGACGTGCATCAATCCGAAGAGGATGCCGGGTATGATGATGGACATCCATCGGCTTTTGGTATAGATTCCGATGCCTTGTGCAAGGTAGCCGCGAAAAATGTACTCTTCGTATGTGGTCTGAAATGGCACGCATATGAGCGCTACCACGACCAAACGGATGAAGGTGCTGAACTCGAACCGAATGGTGAATTGGGTCGGGTGCATGTAGAAATCGATCAGCAGATAGATGAGTGATAGCGTGAACCAGATGAACGCCCCCCAACTGAAATGTGACCAGCGGATGGTTGATGTCCCGTTGATTAGCTCGCTGAAGCGTCGGTTGTGTGCCGATTTGATGAAAATGACGGAAAATAGTAACGAAAATGCAAAGATGCTGATGAGTAAAAATAGCGAAAACGGCGTGCCTGCGTTTAAAAAGGTGTTTAAATCGCTGATTATGTCTGAAATTTCGCCGCCGTCGGAGATAGGTGATATCGTGGTCTTTAAAAGAATTGCTAAAATGATAAAAAGACCGCCGACAATGTTCCCTATCAATATTCCGCCGAGGATACATAGTGGGTATTTCCACCATTGATTCTGATTGTCAAATGCTCGTTCTAAAAAATTCATATAGTCGATATTAAAAAGTTATAAATAGTCCGTTGAAATACATCCAGACGATGTAGCGCGCAAATTTACCCAAAAGCATCGAAAGGGCAACAAGCCACCACCGACAGCGAAAATAGCCCGATGAGATCGCTATGACGTCTCCAATGCCGGGTAGAAATGAAAAAAATGCAAACCAGTCGCCGTATTTGTGTATCTTGGTTGTGAAATTGTCGATCTTTTCTTTCTTGATCTTTAAGTGTTTTTCTATCCATTCGAGTTTCCCGAGCCTTCCCAAAAAATAACAGCTCATGCCGCCCAGCCAGTTGCCCAGCGTTGCGACAAAAATACATTTCCAGGCTTCCAGACCGGCATAGAGGACGGCGGTGAAAACGGCTTCGGAACTGAGAGGAAGAATGGTTGCCGCTAAAAAAGCGGCAATAAATAGTCCTAAGTATTCGAGATTTGCCAGCTCCATTTATTGCAGGTTGGGGAGATAGGTGTAGAGTAGCAGTAAAAAATTTACGACGATGAGTAGTGTGAACAGGGTCGCGTTGGATTTGGTCGGGTGGGTCACGAAGTTGTACGATGCCAGAAAACAGATGTGAACGGAAATAAACGGCATGAGTAAAAAAAGCGATTCGGATATGAATATCATTACTGCTGCAAATAGACAAAATAAGAGTACATGTGACGATAAGTATTTCCGGTTTTGGACGGAATTGTTCCGGTAATCGGTCGATACGCCGAAAATCAATATGCCGACAATAAGTAGCATAAGCACCGCGTAGATCAATAGCGGAATGTCGAGCAGCACAAATTTGAATCGTAACTCATTTAGACTTGTTAATAGTGCGTTCACGCCGTCTATGTCCTGTAGTAGATAAACGAGCGAAAAAAGTGTCATCCATGATGTGGCTAAACCGAACGCCGACGCTAAAATAATCTTGAGGGAGATGGATTTGAGCAGGTAGAACAGGAGCCAAAAGAAGGGTATCAGCAGTAAAATTTCGTAGATGAAAAGCGACGCGCATGAGAAGAGTAAGCCGAAAAGATATGCCGCTTCTACGGCTTTCCGGTTGTGATAGGTTGCCATCAGTACCGAAACGGATAGTAGATAAAATGTGGTCGAAATGTGGATGATCGGGGAGGAATATACGCCGGCCCAACAGGATAGAAGAAAAAAATAGATGTAGAAGGGAAGCGATGTCCTTTTTCTTGTGACGTTGAAGCTGTTGTCTATCCGTAAAATGATGAATGCGTTTAACAGCACAAGAATGAATGATGCGACCCACGCTTGTAGATCGGTTGTCGTGTGGGGCAGGATGAGGCTGCCTAAAAACGTGGGGTGAAAATCAACGTTGTGGGTGAAACCGGCGAGGAACGGAAGTAACCAAATCAACGTAATGACGGTGAACATAAATACCGATAACGAAATGCTCGGCGTTACAAAATTTCTTAAACTGAATCTCATTCGTGAATTAAATAAGGGATGTAAAAACGGAGGCTATGACGAGAGATGATTTATTTCCTTTTATGTAATTGATATTGGAGTGGTTCTTTTTCATTTGTCGGACGTCTGTTCGGATAAAAATTCAACTGTTACAAAAGATGTAACAGTTGAATGATGTTGTCGTTGATTGTGTTATTTTAAACCGCTTTTTTTCAACAGCGCGTCGGGACTTGGCGCTGCGCCTCTGAATTTCAGATACAGATTCATCGGGTCGTCCGTATCTCCTTTTTCGAGGATGTTTTTGCGATAGGCTTCGGCTATGTTTTTGTTGAAAATATCGCCTGTTTCAACAAAAGCCTCGAAAGCGTCGGCGTCCAGCACTTCGGCCCATTTGTAGGCGTAGTATCCGGATTCGTATCCGCCGGAGAAAATGTGACTGAAATATGTGCTGCGATAGCGAATGATTATTTCGTCGATCATGCCGATTTGTTTCATCACGTCGGTTTCAAATTGATTTATGTCAACATCTTCCGTTTTGTTTCCGGTATGATAATACATGTCGAGCAATGCGGCCGACAAATGTTCCGTCATGATAAATCCCTGATTAAATGTCGATGTGGCGTTGATTTTCTCGATAAGTTCGTCGGGAATCACTTCGTCTGTTTTGTAATGGTAAGCATACATTTTCAGCATTTCAGGCTCGAAGCACCAATTTTCCATAATTTGTGAAGGCAGTTCAACAAAATCGCGCGAGACGTTTGTTCCCGACAGTAACGGATAGGTACATTGCGAAAGTAAACCATGCAGCGCATGTCCGAATTCGTGGAACAGTGTCGTCACTTCATCCATTGTCAGCAACGAAGGTGTATCGGCTGTCGGTTTTGTGAAGTTGCACACGTTTACAACAATCGGACGATGGTCGACACCCTCTTTCTTGTATTGTTCGCGGAAACTGCTCATCCACGCTCCTACTTTTTTGCCCTTGCGAGGAAAATAGTCGGTATAAAAAATGCCTATCAGCGAACCATTGGTGTCGCTCACTTCAAACGCTTCCACATCCGGATGGTAAATCGGCATGTCCATCAGTTTTCTGAATTGAAGTCCCCAAAGCTTTCCGGCCAAATCAAAGGCGCCCTGACGCACATTCTCTAATTTGAAGTAGGGACGAATGGCTTCTTCATCCAAATCAAATTTTTCTTTGCGAAGTTTTTCCGTGTAGAACCACCAATCCCATGCTTCCAATTTTTCGCCCTTGCCTTCGGCGTCCATCATTTTTTGCAGTTCGGTCACTTCCGCTTTTGCCTGTCGCAACGACGGCGCCCAAAGTAAATGAAGAAAATCCATCACCGCCGCAGGGGTTTTTGCCATTGTGTTTTCCAAAATAAATTGGGCCGGATTGTCGTATCCCATCATTTGGGCACGCTCGATCCGCAATTTCATTATTTTGTTGACAATCTCTTTGTTGTCAAATTCATTGTTTTGGTCGGCACGATTTGTATACGCCAAAAGCAGTTCTTTTCTCAATTCGCGATTTTCGCTGTATTGCAGCACCGGAATCCAACTCGATTTTTGAGTGGTGAATGCCCATTTTCCGACTTCACCCGCTTCTTCGGCCGCCGCTTGTTTCACGCTTTCGGGAAGCCCGATTAGTTCGTCTTCGTTTTCAATGATTTTTTTGTAATTACCCGTTTCCTTCGTCACGTTTTGACCGAAAGCAAGGCTCAAGGCGCTCAACTCCTTGTTTATTTCACGTAAACGTATTTTTTGCTCGTCGTTCAAATTTGCTCCGCTTTGTACGAACTGTTTATAGTACTTGTCGAGCAAGCGGGCTTGTTCGCCGTTTAAGCCCAATTCGTCTTTTGTTTCGTACAGCGCTTTTACACGCGCAAACAGTTTTACGTTCATGTAGATGTTATCGCTGTGCTCGGACAGCAAGGGCGATACTTCTTTTGCCACCGCGTCCAATTCATCGTTGGTGTCGGCCGATTGTAAATTGCTGAAAACCGATGATACTTTTGTCAAAAGTTCGCCGCTATAGTCCAGCGCTTCGATGGTATTTGCAAAAGTCGGCGCGTCGGCATTATCGGCAATCAGGTCGATTTCTTCCTGTGCCTGTTTTATGCCGTCCTTAAAGGCCGGCAGATAGTGTTCGACTTTTATCTCCTCAAAAGGAGGCGCACCGAATTTGTTTGAATAATCACTGTAGAAAGGATTTTTACCTTCTTTTTCGCCGCAACCGGCCAGTAGTAAGACCGTCATAATCATTAAGAGTGTTTTTTTCATGTTTTTAAAAAATTAGTTCTATATAAATAGTTCTCTTTTACATTAAAATAGCGCGTTCTGCGCTTACGAATCGGCGCAAGCCGAAGTTTTCAACATTGCGCTTTTTAGCTTGTCCGACGTTAAAATGATGTCGGAGTTTCCAAAGGTACGATATTTCCGTCCTTCGCTAAAATTTGTCCGAAAGAAGCGTCGGGCTTTTTGTTTTTTTTCAGTAAAACAGGGCTTCGGGCATTTCCCGTACTTTTTTCTTATCGTTTTTCAGTTGGAGAATCAGTTCGTCGACACAACCGAATTTCACTTCGTCGCGCATTTTGCCGACAAACGAAATACGCATTTCCAGGTCATAAATCAGTCCGTCAAAATCGATAATGTGGACTTCCAAGCTCACCGTCGTACCGTTGTTGAGCGTTGGACGCCGACCGATGTTCATCATCGCGCGGTATTTTTTATCGTCGATCGACGCGCTAACGGCATAAACACCTTTTTGGGGTATCAGTTTCAAGTTATTTTCGGGGGCGATGTTTGCAGTGGGGAAACCGATTGTCCGTCCGATTTTGTGACCGTATATCACTTTTCCGTTCAGGCTGTATTTGTATGAAAGCATTTTGTTGGCCGATTCGATGTCGCCCTCCATGAGCGCAAACCGGATGCCGGATGAACTGACAGGTAATCTGCCGTTTTCGTCATACACGGTAGCTCTGATGATGTTCACGTCGCTTTGTTGTCCGTAACGGACGTAATCGTCAAACGTGTCTCGGCGGTTGTGTCCGAAACGGTGGTCATATCCTAAAAGCAAATCGGCGACGGCCAGTTGTTTTTTTAATATTTTATCCAGAAACACTTCGGCCGACAGGTCGGCAAGCGCTTTGTCGAAATCCAATACGAAGCAAAAATCGATTCCGGCCTGTTCTATCAGGGCTGTTTTTTCCGAAAAAGTAGTGAGCAGCGGCGGGAAATTCGTTTTATGAAGGATGTGGCGCGGATGCTGTCCGAATGTCACGACGGCCGATTTTAAATGTCGGCTGTGTGACAGTTCTTTCAACCGGTGCAATAAACATTGATGACCGAGATGAACACCGTCGAAAAAACCGATTGTCGCAACACAACTTTCCGGATTTATCGTCCGATTGTCAACTGCAATTATTTTCATATCAACTTCCTGTATGGCATGATTACATTCTATCAAAAAAAATAATATTTCTTTGTGTGTATCACAAAAAATACTACTTTTGCATTCGCTTGCAAAGATAAAAATTATTTATCAATCCGTGCGGGCCCATAGCTCAGTTGGTTAGTAGCACCTGACTCATAATCAGGGGGTCGTTGGTTCAAGCCCAACTGGGCCCACACAAAAAAAGACGTCTGCAATTTGTTTTGCAGGCGTTTTTTTACGTCCAAATGACAAATTATCGTCCCTACGTTAGCCCCTCACACGCAAAGTCATTCGGTGAAGGATTAAATACATCTTTCGGCCGTTGACGTCTTCCTTGAAGAAAGAGAAAGAGAAAGAATATTAGGGGGGGGAAGTCTCCCCCTCGCTTCAGCCGCCTACGGCGTCTTCCGCTACCCCCTCTGCGGGGCGCTGCCCCGCAACGCCC
>JAIRTG010000180.1 GCA_031255055.1 Prevotellaceae bacterium | reverse complement strand
TAAACACTAATCACTATTTAATCACTGTCTTACGGGGCGTTGCGGGGCAGAGCCCCGCAGAGGGGGTAGCGGAAGACCGCCTACGGCGGGCTGAAGCGAGGGGGAGACTTCCCCCCCCCTAATTTTCTTTCTCTTTCTTAGTGTTTAATGATTAGTGTTTGGCGCTGCAAATTCACTATGTTTAATCACTAATCGCTAATGAAATTTGTTCGGCTAATTTTGTGAAGGCTAAAGCCGACAGACTGTTATGCTCGAGAACGACGGGTGTGCCGGCATCGCTGTGCTCGCGGATGCTTTGGATGAGCGGAATCTGTCCTAATAAAGGAATCTGCAACTCTTGGGCAAGCCGTATGCCGCCGCCTTTGCCGAAAAGGTAGTATTTGTTTTCGGGATGCTCGGCGGGCGTAAACCAAGACATGTTTTCGACCAGTCCCAAGACAGGTACATTTATTTTCCGGTTTGTGAACATGCCGAAGCCTTTGCGGGCGTCGGCCAACGCGACCTCCTGAGGCGTGGTGACGATTATGATTCCTGTTATGGCGACGGTTTGTACCAGTGTCAGATGAATGTCGCTCGTTCCGGGTGGCATGTCGATCAGCAGATAGTCGAGTTTGCCCCAGTCGGCCTCTGTGATGAGCTGCTTCAGGGCGTTGCTCGCCATGCCGCCCCGCCAGATGAGCGCGTCGGACGGGTCTACAAAAAAACCGATGGAAAGAAGCTTGACGCCAAATTGTTCTACGGGCTCTATCTGTAGTTTGTCCTTGTTGTCGTTTGTCCGGGGACGGGCGTCTTCTACGCCAAACATTTTGGGTATCGAAGGGCCGTGTATGTCGGCGTCGAGCAGGCCTACTTTGCTGCCGGCGTTGGCTAAGGCGACTGCCAGGTTGGCCGAAACGGTGGATTTGCCTACGCCTCCCTTGCCCGAAAAAATGGCGATGATGTGCTTTACTCCTGTCAGCGCTTCTTCTGTTTTGGGAGGGGGAAGGGCTTTCGATTGCATCTTTATACGACCTTTGATGTCGATGTCTTGACCGACGTATGTGAGAATGGCCTGCTCGGATGCCTTGATGACCGATTGGGCGAATGGGTCGTTTGGCTTTTCAAAGAGGATCGATAGGCTGACTTGACGACCGTCTATGCGGATGTCGTCGCCGACCATGCCGGATGATACAAGGTCTTTTCCTGTTCCGGGGTAGCGAACGTGGGTGAGCGCGTCGAGAATCAGTTGCGGATATAGTGTTGTCATTTCGCGATTGGTGGTGTTTTAGGTGAGATGCTGCCTTTTGCTTCGTCCGAAACTCCGGTAGGCATCTTGTTCGGGTTCGATGTCGGGTTCTGTGAATGTGGCGTCTTTTTCGAGCGAAAATTCGATCAGCTTAATTGTTAGCCCTCTTTCTATCCATTGCTGTTCGTAGTATGTTTTGATGTCGAAAACGGGATTCTTGTGTTCCGACGCATATAAGTCGTCGGTGGAGAATCGGATGGGGTAGTTGTTCCGTTTTGTCAGTTCTTTTGTGTAGGTGAACATGAAATGGCTGTCGGTCTTCAGGTGAATGATCCCGCCGGGGATGAGGAATTGTCGGTAGATTTGCATAAAATTGGTTGCTGTCAGCCGTTTTGTTGTTTTTTTCATCTGGGGGTCGGGAAACGTGAGCCAGATTTCGTCGACTTCGTCTGTGGCAAAGAAGGTGTGAATCAGTTCGATGTTTGTGCGGATAAATGCTACGTTGTTTAGTTTTTTTTCAAGAGCGTCTTTTGCGCCTGTCCATATACGTGCGCCTTTGATGTCGACTCCGATGAAATTTTTGTCGGGAAACATTTCTGCCTGTCCGACGGTGTACTCTCCTTTTCCGCAGCCCAGTTCAAGGATGATGGGATGGTTGTTGTTGAAAAAGTCGGTTTTCCATTTTCCTTTCATGTCGAACCGGAAGCCGTTGCGGATGTCGTTTGCCGAACGCTGAAAGACGTGCGGAAAGTGTTCCATCTCTGCAAATTTCGATAGTTTGTTCTTTCCCATCGGCGCTAATTGATTGTTTTTTCGACTCTCACTCCGACGTCGTTTACGCCTGTCAGTACGTCGTCGCGCATGCCCTGCCAGAGCTGTATGGTGTATCTCCCCGGACGCTCGAAACGGATCGCTTGTCGGAAAAACACGCTCATTTCGTGCATGTCGCCTGCTCCTTTTCCGAGCCATTTACCTCTGTCGTCGGCAAGGTAGCAGTCGATGGAGTCGCCTTTTTCGACGCCGTCGATTGTCTCCCGGGTGAAGAGCCACAGGTTTTGATAGGGATAGCCGGCGTTGTTTCGGATGTTTATCAGAACGTTGTAGGATGCGTCGATGTCTTCGATGTCGATGTCGAAGTTGTATGACCGGTTTTTGTCCCATCCGTCGAGCGGAATGCTGTAGGTGTGAAAATAGATGTCGTTGTTGTCGCAGGAGGCGAACGAAAACAGGAGAAATGTGGATATGAAGAGTTTATTTTTCATCTGGACGTTTGTTGTTTTTTTTCTTCGATGACGGTTTTTTGGCGGTCGATCGATTGTTCTCGTTATTGTAGTTCCGGTTGTGGTGGTTGTTGTTCTCGAGTTTGCTGTTCTCGAGTTTGTTGTTTTGTGGTTCCTTTTTTTTGGGTTTTCTTTTTCTTTTGTCGAAGCGTGTCAGGTCGTTGTTATCGATGCTCTCGAAATCGGCTTTTTTTGTGTTTTCCTGCAGGTGTTGCGGAGGTTCTATTTCTAAGAAGTAGGGGCGTTTCCCGTCTTTGTTCATCGCGATGATTTCTTTGACTCTTTCGACCGAAAGTGTGACGAGATTGATGGGAAGATTGGGTGTGGTGGTGTATGAAATCAGGCCTTTGAAGACGTCGGTTTTGTAGTGATAGTATGTTGCTTCTTTTGTTTCGAGCTGAATTTCTTTTGAGGGGAAGTCTTTTAGGGCATCGACATAGGTGTCCAGTTCGAAATTCATACAGCATTTTAGTTTGGCGCATTGTCCTGCGAGTTTTTGCGGATTCAGCGAGATGTCCTGATAGCGTGCGGCGCTTGTGGAGACGGAGCAGAAGTTGTTCATCCATCCCGAGCAGCACAGTTCGCGTCCGCAGGGGCCGATACCGCCGATTCGTCCGGCTTCCTGTCGCGCTCCGATTTGTTTCATCTCGATGCGCACTTTGAACGTTTCGGCAAAGACTTTGATCAATTGCCTGAAATCGACGCGCTCGTCTGCGATGTAGTAGAAGATGGCTTTGTTGCCGTCGCCCTGGTATTCGACGTCGCCGATTTTCATATCGAGGTTCATTTTGTCGGCAATTTGTCGCGATTTTATCATCGTGTTCTGTTCTTTGGCTTTGGCTTCGTTGTACTTTTCAAAGTCGGCTTCTTTTGCTTTTCGGTAGATTCGTCGGTTTTCCATTCTTTCGAAGTTGACGTTGTTTTTTTTCATTTGCAAAAGCGCCAGTCTTCCCATCAGGGTGACTTCTCCGATGTCGTGTCCGGGCGAAGATTCGACTGCGACCATGTCGCCTTTTTTGAGGGGAATTTTTGTGCTGTTGATAAAATAGCCTTTCCGCGTATTTTTGAATTGAACTTCGACATAGTCTGTGTCCGCCGCGGTTTCGGGCAGGTCGCACAGCCAGTCGAATGTACTGAGTTTTTTAGTTGAGTTGTTCCGGCAGCCTTTGCAGTTCATTTTGCAGCCGTCCATATCGAGTTTTAATTCCATGCTTTTAATTGTTACAAGTGTGTTGTGTGTTGGTGTCTCCCCTATCTTTTCAGCAGCATGATGGTTTTTAGTGTGAGGTCGAAAAAAATCATTTTCGCGTTGACATTTTGTTCTGTCTGCCGTTGAGCGACCGAAAATTCGTATGTCATCTCTTCCACGTTTCGTTCGTTGATGAATGGGGAAAAGTTTGTCGAAAAATTGTCTTCAAAGACGGTCATATAGTTCAGGTCTTTTTGACGCAGGTTGAGAATATAGTTTTCGCGTATCATCCGCTGGGCGTATTCCAGAAATTTCTTTTGCCTTTCGCGTCCCACAGCGGCCATGTTGTCCGACCAGTTTTTCAATGTTTTCAGAGAAGAATGGTCTTTCTTGTTACCCACTTTCCATGCGAGTCGCATCAGGTCGACGAATTGCTCGAAGTTTTCGAGGTTCTGATTCTTTTCGTCCGAAATCCGGATGGCTCTCGAATAGCTGCCGTTCGAGATGCGTGAGGCGTATCTTGCTTCTTCGTCCGATTTTGACAAATTCGTTCTGAGACTGTTGTAGATTTCTTCTTCGTCCAGCTTCGGAATGTGTACCTGCTGAGTCCGCGATAAAATGGTCGTAATAATTTCTTCCGGGGTGTTTGAAACCAAAAGGAATACTGTTTTTTGGGGCGGTTCTTCCAGTATTTTCAGGATTTTGTTTGCCGAAGATTCGTGCATTTTTTCGGGATACCAGATGATCATCACCTTGTATTCGGCTTCGTATGTCTTGAGATGCAGCTTTCGGATTATTTCGCCACTTTCGTGGGTATAAATCATCCCTTGTTTTTTTCCGTCCGAGATTTTCGCGTACCATTCGTCGATCGTCAAATAAGGATTCAGGGTGACGGATTGGCGAAATTCGCCGATGAAATCGTCGGAAACGACCGTCTGTTTGTTGGCCGGTTTTATCACCGGAAATACAAAATGCAGGTCGGGATGCGCCAGCTTACCGTATTTGATACACGAGGGACAAATGCCGCAGGAATCGTCTGCCGATTTGTTTTCACACGAAATATATTGGGCATAAGCAATTGCCAGTGCGAGTTTGCCCACTCCTTCGGGGCCGCGAAATAGCTGTGCATGAGGGATGCGATTTTCCGATGCTGTTTGTATCAGTTGTTTTTTTATCTCTTTTTGTCCTATTATTTCAGAAAATAACATCTAAATGATTGGTTTATTAATTTTGCATGAGTCCGCAAATATACAAAAAAACTGAGGGGTTTGTTTTTAAATAAAAAATGACGCCGAATCGCAGCATCACTTTTTTAAATTTTTAAAGAAAACATCACATTGGTTTCGGTCTGCTTCTTTTGGGCAAAACGGCAGATGCTTCCGCCTTTATGTCGATGTCATTCGGCGAAGGATTAAATCGTTCTTTCTGCCCTTGGCGTCTTTCTTCCGGAAAGAGAAAGAGATTTAGGTGGGGGGAAGTCTCCCCCTCGCTTCAGCCCGCCGTAGGCGGTCTTCCGCTACCCCCTCAGCGGGGCTCTGCCCCGCAACGCCCCGAAAGACAGTGATTAGTATTAGCGCAATTGTTTGTTTAACCGCAAAGGATGCGAATAGTTATCGCAAAGAGCGCGAAAGAATCCCTGTCCCTCATTTCTACCTGACTTTATCAACAAAACTACCTCAAGGTTTAGGTGTGGTTAAACAGTATGATGACTAAAAATTTCCGTAAGGATGCGCGAAAATTTTCGTAAGGACGGAAGAAAATTTCTATAAGGACGGAAGAAAATTTTAATCATCTCCTGGAACGTAAAAATTCATTAGAGCCGACAAGGGTCGATTTCCTTTGGGACGGGTCAGAGAGCGGTATTTCGCCGATTGGAAGGGTTTGAGAGTGGGATATTAATCGATAATTCCATCCGGTCGTTTTGAATTATTTCGTCGTGATCCACCATCAACCTTATCACGTCGAACAATTTTCGTTCTCCGAACGACGAACTTCTTATCAGCTCGTAGATGCTGAGCGTTTGTCCGGACAGCAGCGTTATTATTTCTTCCCTGATAGCGTCAAATTCGCTGCTGTTGGTACCCGTTTCTTTCTCTGTCAGACAGACGTCGCAGTGACCGCAGCGGTGGGTATTCTTCTCTCCGAAATAGCGCAGCAACATCCGACTCCGGCATATATTGCACTCCTGAACATATTCGAGCACGTGGTTGACACGTTTTTCGTACCGCTTTTTTCTATCCTCGTATGCTTCTCTTCCCAAAATGACCAAATCTGTTTCTTCCCGTTCCCTGACAAAGGTCAGAAAAGGCGTCCTTTTGTGCGGGATATATTTGATTATCCGCTCCCGACCCAACGCTATCAACTGTTGATAAACCTCATCCGTACTCCATCCGAGACGTTCTGCCACAACCTCTTCCCTGATATAGGCAAATTCGCTAAAAATCCCCGTGTACAGACGAAGCAGCGTATTTATCAACCGTTCCTGATTTTCGGAGTGCCGACTATCGTACAAATCATCCTTTTTATACAGAAACATCAGCCTTGAAGAACTTTCCTGCTCATCGGTCAGCGAAATATAGCCTGCCTGCTCAAGGATTTTCAGGCAACTGTGCGTGATCAGTATCGGCAGATGAAATTTTGAACAGAAATCGACCACATCAAACGGAAACACAAACCCCAGTCCCGATCCGACGGCCAATTGAAAATAATTACCAAGCGATTCGTACACTTTCCGCACCCGATCTTTTTCGGGGAAAGTGTCCGAGATACGTTTCTTTATCTTTACCGCGTCCGATTTATTATACAGCAGCACGGCAAACGAGCGCTTTTCGTCGCGGCCTCCGCGTCCGGCCTCCTGAAAATACGCCTCCAGCGAATCGGGCAGGTCGAGATGGATAACCGTCCGTACATCCGGCTTGTCGATACCCATTCCGAAGGCATTTGTAGCGGCCATCACCCTGATCTCTCCCGATTTCCACGCCTGCTGCCTGTTATCCTTTTCGCGATTCGAGAGTCCTGCATGATAGTGCGCCGCCGTGATACCGTTTTCTTTCAGGAAATCGGCTGTTTCTTTCGTTTTCTTTCTGCTGCGGACGTAAACGATAGAAGTTCCTTTCACCTTTTGGAGTATCCGAAGAAGGTAGTCATTTTTATTTTCCGTTGTTTTGATGAAGTAAGTAAGGTTTTCGCGATAGAAACTTTTTCGGAAGACGTTCTTTTTTCCGAATTGCAATTTTTCCTGTATATCGTCCACCACTTCGGGCGTTGCGGTAGCCGTCAGAGCCAAAACAGGCACATCGGGCAGGAAATGGCGGATGTCGGCTATTTTCAGATAAGAAGGTCGGAAGTCGTATCCCCACTGCGAGATACAATGCGACTCGTCCACCGCTATCATGCAGACATTCATCTGTTTTATTTTTTCGATAAATGTCGTTGTAGCTAACCGTTCGGGCGAGACATACAAAAATTTATACGCCTCAAACACCGCATTATCCAGCGTCAGCCTGATTTGGTCGGTCGACATACCCGAATAGATTGCCGCGGCGGGAATTTCCCTTTGCTTCAGGTTTTCCACCTGATCTTTCATCAGAGCTATCAAAGGAGTTATCACGATACAGACACCCTCGGCAGCCAGTGCGGGTACCTGAAACGTCAGCGATTTTCCTCCGCCCGTCGGCATCAGCCCCAGAGTATCCTTTCCGCTTGCAATGCTGTTGATGATATCGGCCTGCAAAGGCCTGAAACTGTCGTATCCCCAATATCTTTTTAGTATGTCGAAAAAAGTCTGCATGTTTTCGTTATCGAAATAAATATACTATTCTGTCGGTTGTAATACAATCCTCCGAAGATATTTTGTCAATCTCACTCGGTTTCCTTCCGGAAAGAGAAAGAGAATTAGGGGGGGAAGTCTCCCCCTCGCTTCAGCCCGCCTACGGCGGTCTTCCGCTACCCCCTCTGCGGGGCTCCGCCCCGCAACCCCCCGAAAGACAGGGATTAAAGAGGGTTTAGTTTGTTTCGATTAGTGTTTAATCATAAAGACAGTGCTTAAATAGTGATTAGTGTTTAGCGATTAGTGATTAATCATAGCGAATCCGCACTAAACACTAAACACTAATCACTAATCACTAAACACGGTCGGTTTGCT
>JAIRTG010000125.1 GCA_031255055.1 Prevotellaceae bacterium | reverse complement strand
TTGCTAAAAATCCTCGTTCATTTGCTAAAAATCCTCGTTCATTTGCTAAAAATCCTCGTTCATTTGCTAAAAATCTTCGTTCATTTGCTAAAAATCCTCGTTCATTTGCTAAAAATCCTTGAAGAAAGAGAAAAATAAGTAGGGGGGGGAAGTCTCCCCCTCGCTTCAGCCCGCTACGCGGTCTTCCGCTACCCCCTCTGCGGGGCTCTGCCCCGCAACGCCCCGAAAGACAGTGATGAGTGGTTAGTGATTCGTGACGAACGATTCGTGATTCGTGACGAACGATTCGTGATTCGTGACGAACGATTCGTGATTCGTGACGAACGATTCGTGATTCGTGACGAACGATTCGTGATTCGTGATAAATTGTCAAACACAGTGATTCGTGACGAACGATTCGTGACGAACGATTCGTGATTCGTGAAGAATTGTCAAACACGGCGAACTTGCTAATCATTAAACACAAATCACGAATCACTATTTCATCACGAATCACTAAACACGCATCACTATTTAATCACCATTTAACCACTAATCACTAAACACGAATCACTATAAACACTGTCTTACGGGGCGTTGCGGGGCAGCGCCCCGCAGAGGGGGTAGCGGAAGACCGCGCAGCGGGCTGAAGCGAGGGGGAGACTTCCCCCCCCCTACTTATTCTCTTTCTCATTCTCATTCTCATTCTTTCACTGAAGACCGCGGCAGACGAACCGTTCATCACTAAACACAAACCGCTCATCACCGACACCTCGCTCGTCGGCCGGACTTCGACCGCGGGACTTTCGGTGCGAAAAACCAAGCGGATATCAACCGCCGATGACGTACTTCAAATTATCTTTCGTACTTTTGTAGGAAAAACAATTAACACTGTTAGACCTGTGGATAATCATTCGTTCAAATACATCGAAGTCATCCTGCCCTTGCCGTTGAAAAGGACTTTTACCTACGCCGTTCCCCTACCGTTGACTTCCGAGATACACATCGGAATGCGGGTTGTTGTACCCTTCGGCGGCACAAAGATGTACACCGGAATCATCCGACTGATACACACCCACCGCCCCGACATTGTCCACATAAAAGAAATCGTTTCGCTGCTCGACGACCGCCCCATTCTGCGACGACCCCAACTGAAATTCTGGGAGTGGATAAGCACCTACTATCAAGCCGCTTTAGGCGAAGTATACCATGCGGCCGTACCCGCAGGACTGAAACTCGAAAGCGAAACCCAAGTCCGGATAAATCCCGATTTTGAGCCGACCGAAAACCTTTCTAAAAAAGAAACGCTCGTCTTAGACGCGCTTTCAGACGGAAACATCGTATCGGTAGCCGAATTGAACAAATGGATCGAAACCAAAAACATCCTGCCAACGCTCAAATCGCTTTTTGAAAAAAACATGGTCGAAATCAGCGAAAAAATCAGTCAAAAATACCGTCCGAAAACCGAAACCTGCATCCGCATCGCACCCCAACTGCTCGAAGAAAAAAAACTGAAATACCTATTCGATTCGATGAACCGGACAAAAAAACAACTCCACCTGCTGATGACCTATATCGACCTGTCGGACTGCCTGACCACCGGGAAAAAACAACAAGACGTCTCAAAAAAAGAACTGCTCGAAAAAGCGGGAACTTCCGACACCGTACTCAACACAATGCTCAACAAAGGCATCTTCGAAATCACCCGGAAAGAAATCGGACGACTCGACTATACCGTTTCCAAAACAACGCCGCCCGTCACATTGAATCCCCTCCAAAAAAAAGTACTGAACGACATCGAGTCCCAATTCATTCACCATCCGGTCGTACTGCTGCACGGCGTCACCTCGAGCGGGAAAACAGAATTATACATTCATCTGATAACAAAAGCGCTCTCAGACAACAAACAAGTTTTATACCTGGTACCCGAAATTGCGCTCACAACCCAACTCACCTCCCGACTGAAGCGCGTATTCGGCAACCTGCTGGGCGTTTACCACTCAAAATTTTCCGACGCCGAGCGCGTAGAAATTTGGAACAACGTCCTCCGTCGTCAATCATACGAGATCATCATTGGCGTCCGGTCATCGATTTTTCTACCATTTCACCAGCTTGGCCTCATCATTGTCGACGAAGAACACGAAACAACCTACAAGCAACACGACCCCTCACCCCGTTACCATGCCCGCAATGCCGCCATCGTATTAGCCGCGATGCACGGCGCCAAAACGCTACTCGGCACAGCCACCCCCTCCGTCGAAAGCTACCACAACACACAAATCGGGAAATATGGTCTAGTCACACTCCGTCAGCGTTTCGCCGCCATCCAACTACCCGAAATCACAACCGTCGACCTCAAAGAAGCCTACCGAAAAAAACAGATGAACGGACATTTTTCCGACACACTAATCGAAAAAATAACGCAGACCCTGGCCAACAACGAACAAATTCTCCTGTTTCAGAACCGGCGAGGTTATGCGCCTGTCATCCAGTGCGGGACATGCGGACACGTTCTCCGATGCAAAAACTGCGACGTAAGTCTCACCCTGCACAAAGTCTTCAACACCCTCAACTGCCATTATTGCGGATACACCGAAACCATTCCCATCACATGTCCCGAATGTTCCGCCAACACACTTCAGGCAAAAGGCGCAGGGACAGAAAAAATTGAAGACGAAATAAAAACGCTTTTTCCCGACGCCCACATCGCCCGGCTCGACCTCGACACAGGACGCAACAAAAAATCACATCAGACAATCATTCGAGACTTTGAGCTCCGGAAGACCGACATTCTCGTAGGCACACAAATGATATCGAAAGGGTTCGATTTCACCAATCTAAGTTTGGTCGGCGTACTCAATGCGGACAATCTGTTAAATTTCCCCGACTTTCGTGCGCACGAGCGGGCTTTTCAGCTACTTCTACAAGTAAGCGGACGTTCTGGACGCAAAAACAAGCGAGGTCAAGTCATTCTTCAGACCTCACAGCCCGAACATACAATAATCACACAAGTGCAGAACGCCGATTATATCGGCATGTTCGAGTCACAATGCGCCGAGCGGAAGCAATTCTACTATCCCCCATTCTACCGGCTCATACAGCTATCGGTCAAACATCGCAACGAGCATATCTGCAAAGCAGCGGCATCACAATTAGCAGACGATTTACGCAAGATTTTCGGCAATCGGCTTTTAGGGCCGAACAGTCCGCTCATCCCGCGCATTCAAAACCGGCACATCCGACAACTGCTTATCAAACTGGAATTAAATCTTCCCGCCGAAAAAGCGAAACAATTCATCAATCAATCGATCGACTCCCTACTTCGACAGCCGAAACTAAAAGGCATCCGGATTATCATCGACGTCGACCCCAACTGAATCCTTTCTTCGTGAATAAACACCACGAACCGCATTCACCACGAACCATTAAACACAAAGTGGGGGGGGGGAAGTCTCCCCCTCGCTTCAGCCCGCCGTTGGCGGTCTTCCGCTACCCCCTCAGCGGGGCTCTGCCCCGCAACGCCCCGTCCGGCACACCATGCTCCCCCCGACACCCCTCCCACCCCACCCTTCGTAGGCTGCGTCAAAACAAAAATAGACACTCTGAGAATCTCATATTTGAAAAAATTCTCAGACAGGTATACCAGGAAAAAAACATCAATTCTTAATTTTCACACAGCCTCCTTCTGAGAGAGGGGCAGAGGAGAGCATCACAGTTCACACAATGGACACAAAAAAGGACACAAAAAAAACCGGCCCCATCATCATTAGAGCCGGCTTATCACTATAACACAAAACGTTCGTCACTAACAACCAAACGTTCATCACTAACCATTAATCGCTAATCACTATCTTCAGCATTGTTTCATCGATTGCCGTCTTTACCCTGACAAGATACACACCCTTTGCCAAATCTCTTACGTCGATTTCCTTGTCGGTGGGCGAGGCGATCTGCTTCACCAGTTGACCGCTCAGAGTAAGGATGACTACCTGTTCTACCGCTGCGGCCGACCGAATATACAATACATCCCGCACCGGATTGGGATAGACAACCACCGTCGGGTCGAACGGTATCGGGTTCTCCGGCGTATCGCCCTCCCCTTCCTCAAAGACGGCAATATAAGTCATATCTCTGCTTACGGTAATCCGGCGCGACATATCCTTGTTGTTATCCGTCCATCGACTGAAGTAATAACCGGGAAAAGGAGTAGCCCTAAGCTCTACCTGCGTATCTGCGTAATACGTTCCTCCTCCGTCAACGATTCCACGAGCGGCATTGTTAGGTCTTGCGACTATCAGATAAGTTGGCTCCGTATCCACAATAAAACTGGCCGTAAAAGCCATATTCCCTTGTACGCTAACCGGGCGCGGATTCTGTGTATCGCCGGTATCGCCGAGCCATCTCAAAAAGCGATAGCCATCCTTGGCCGTCGGCGTAAGCACAACCTGCTCCTCATAGTGGTATAAAGGGTTTTGGGGGTTGATGCCGACCGTGCCCCATTCAGGATGATCCGATTCGACCTTCAACTTATAGATCAGAGCTGTATTGCTCGCAAAAGTGGCATTGATCTTTTCATTTTTTGTCATAGTAATCGTGCGTGGAGTCTCGTTGGTTTTGGTGTCACTCCATTCGCTAAGGTGATAACCGCCGATGGCGTTAGCCACCATCTCAACCTTCGTACCGTGTTTGTAAGGGCCTTCGGGCGTGAGGGAGACCCAGCCCCAATTGGGATTGTTTGATATTACCTCCAGCGTATATACGGGAAATATGGCCTCAACGGTCATCGACCGATTGACGATCATCTTGCGCGGGTTATTCGAGTTATCGACAAGGCCGTCTCCGTTGTCGTCCCATCCCTCACACTTAAAGGGGAGATCCTCCATGCCCGTTACCTGCATCTGAATCTCCGTGCCGTGGAGAATGTTATATTTATATACCTCTCCTTCTTTTGATGGGTTTAATGTTTTTCCGTCGGAGGTTACGACAATGCTTCCAAAGGTTGAGCGGATCTTGAGTTCATGTTCTTGCGCTTGCGGCTGAAACTCCGCCCACAAAGTCATGCTATGATCGACAGTAATCACACAGTCCCCCGTCATGCACCTTTCGATGCTGTTGTTCTTATCCCCCACTGTTCCTTCCCACCATAGCCGAAATGCATAACCTTCCTTGGGTAGTGTCGCAACTTTAACATCCTCGCCGGTGGCACAAGTCATTTCTGTGCAGGCGACGCCGCACTCGGGAAAGTAGGCGCTTCCCCAGACTGCATTATTTGATGCGACCGTTACGGTATAACTTTCCTTAGCAAACACTGCCTTAAAAGTGATATCCTTATCGACCTTAATCTTGCGTATCGGCGACGTGTTGTCGGCGTCGCCCGTTACGTTGCCGTTGACGTTGTCTTCCCAACGCACAAATCGATTGCCGAGTGCATCGGCAACAATACTTATCAAATCCCCGTAGAGAACCTCATAAGAGGATGCTCCTACAACGTAGTTGTCATCCGGCCCCCCCCCATTGGTTGCTCTTATAATGCCAACGGTTCCCAGCGTTGGATCGTTTGCGTTAAGAGTTATTGTATGTTTGATCTGCTCAAACTGCGCCACAAAAAGCGTATCCTGCGTGATGGTAACCGTGCGCGGATTATCCTTATTGCCGTCGCTCCATTGCACAAAATTACAACTGGGGTGGCTGGGATTCGGCTTAATCTTCAGCACCGTCCCGTAGGGATAAAATTCATTCGGTGGTGCGATGCCTCCGCCGACCTCGACGACAACGTCTCCATATTCACAATATTGTTCGGTATCAATGTATTCATCCTCTTGGTGACAATATTTGCCGGTAGCAAAATCCCCCGGATAGAGCGCTACGCGAATCTGATTGGCAAACACGGCCGTATACGTTTTTTCCTTTCCCCCCATGTCAGCGCTAATCACAAATGTACGCGGGTTGTCGGTGTTGTTGATTTTGTTGTCGTTGTCGTCGTCCCATCCCACAAAGATATCACCAGCATAGACGGGCTTTGCCTCCAGCTTAACTGTCTCACCCACCGCATACCGTCCGCCGCCGGTAATCGTTCCCCATTCCAGTTCATCCGTGTTCCCTATTTTCTTCGTCGGGGTCTTTATCATACAGGTACTAACATTGTTCTCCACAAATATGGCCGTATAATACGCACTACTCGTCTTATTCCATTGGTCATCGTATCCCGCGCGAATATAACGATCTTCTTCTAGATTGCCGTCTTCGTTCCATCGCACAAATTTATTACCTTGGTCGGGGTTTGCTAAAATCCAAAACTCTTCCCCTTCCGCATACATTCCCGTACCGCAATATATATCCTCCGGATCCGTAATATCCCCATTTGCACCTCTAAAGGTTCCCCCACCTGTGCTATAGATTCCCCCAGCGACAATCTTCGGCGTGAACTCCAGCCAATGGAGTTCTGCGTTCTCTGCCGCAAAGCGGGCAAGAAAAGACGTATCCCGCGTGACTATAACATCGCGCTGAATGCCCAGATCGTGCGGAGGAACGCCGCCCGGATTACCGTCATTCCATCGCATAAACTTATAACCGCCGGAGGGCTTCGCTAAAATTAGAGCCGTCCCACCGTGTACAAAGATATTTTGTTCTTTTCCCGTCTCTTTGTTCATAACCGTAACGTCTCCCCGATCCTCTTGCCCTTTCAATTGGTAGGTGTATACATTGTGATCCGACTGAAACTCGGCCGTAAAAGTCAGCGTCGGATATGTCGCAAATAGTATCGAATCCATAGGAATGTTCTCTAATGCGGAATCCCCGGATTTGCCTTTGAATGATTCGTGTCCTGCCAGCGCAGGTATCTCATCAATTTCTATCCATCTTACAAAGCGACTACCTTCCGTGGCTGTCGCCTCAAACCCAAAACTTTCGCTCGAATAAACAAACACATACGCCCCGTCTGTGTCTGTCTCGTAAGAATTACTATAAGAGGAGAACGTTCCCATGCCCTCGCAACCCTCTTTCAGCTTGAGCCTTATCTTAAAGCGGCGGTGTTCAAAATTGGCGGTATAGTGGTGCGATCTTGTGACCGTCACTTCATGCGGATTATACGGCGAGCCGTCATCCCAATCAACAAACAGTTTGTCCCAGGCGGGGAACGCCTCAAGGGTAGCTTTCTCCTCATAACGATAACTCTTTTCATCTACTCCGTCAACGGTAGCGGTTCCCCAGTCGTTCTGACCCGAAAGCTCTTGAGATGCCGATATTACATAAACGCCATCCGCAAAGTTGGCTATAAAACTCAGATCCTCATTGGTGATGGTGAAGGTGCGCGGATTTGCCTTATCGTTGCGCTTGTCTTTCCCGTCGTTCCAATACAAAAAGTTATAACCCGATCTCGCTATTGCTCTGACAGTCACTTCTGTACCATTGTCAAAAGATACCTGCTCATAGTCGCTACCATTACCGGAAGAAGGATATGTGGTTTCTCCGACTTTAATTTCAACGAGTCCCATGTCGGTATTGGCTGAAGCTATCGTTACGAGATACTTCTTCTTAACAAAAATGGCCTGATAAACCGCATTATCGGAGATCGTCACTGTGCGTTCCGCGCTCCCCGTTAGGTCGTCTGTCCACCCGGCAAATTCATAACCCTCGTTGGGTTCTGCCTTAATGGTGATCTGAGCGGTCAAACAGATGTACTCTCTTGATGTCACGAATACTCTTCCATATTCCATATTGTCGTCGTTGAAACTTTTCAATGTAATCTTATAGAAGGGATCCGCAATGTAGGGGAGGTTGTCGCCGAGGTTGTTCCATCCCGGAGCTGCTTTATAGGTGAATTCCGTGTTGCAGTGAACAAACACGTCAGCAGACACATTCTTGAAAGCATCCACACCTAGCTCCGGAGGAATTGTCGGCTTGAGGGTTATCGATTTTATGTCGGAGCAATTTTCAAAAGCATGATCTCCAATCGTCGTTACCAAAGCGGGGATGATGAGCGATGTAAGGTGGTCGCAATTGCGAAAAGCCGCCTCTTCAATGGTCATTACTCCGTCGAGCGTGATCGATGTTAAATGACGGCTACCTTCAAAAGCGCTGTTTGCAATTGTCGCCACGTTGAGGGGAATGGTATAACCGGTGGTCGTTTTACCGGCGGGATATTGCAACAGGGTATCCTTTAGTTTATTAAACAGTATGCCGTCCTGAACGGAGTATTGGGGATTGGAAGAAAGAACTTCAATTTTCGTTAAGTTGGGGCAATCGGCAAAAACCGCGTTTCCAAGTGTTGTTTCATCTGCGATCGATACCGACGTTAAGGCGGTTCTGTAAAAAGCCTTGTCTCCAATGATCGCTATCGAACGGCCGAGATTTCCGAATGTGAGCGTTCCTAAGCCGGTGCAATTGGCAAAAGCATGCTCTCCAATCGTTATCACCGAAGGGGGGATGGTGACCGATGTTAAGCCGGTGCAATTGGCAAAAGCAAAATTTCCAATGTTCATTACGTTGGACATTTTCAGGGATTTAATGTAGCCCTTGTAAGTGTACCATGGGGCGAGGTTGTCGGTATCATTGTAATCCGCCATCAGGACTTCGATCCCATAAAGGGAGACGATTTCAAGCTGATAGTCACCGGTGGGAAGAAGGTTGATCATCCACTGACAATCTCCGGTTGTACCGCTCGTTATCGGTTGTTGCGCCGTTGCTTTGTTGATCGTAAAAAAGCAGACGATGATTGTTAATAATAAAAATATTCTTTTCATAATCGTATATATTTAGTTTTTAGTTATCTGTCAAATTATTTTGATGATTTATGTTGAAAGTTTTGATGTATGTCGGGTTACTTGAAGTCGCTTGTAGTGTGTGGTGAAGCGCGTTTTTTTTGTTGATGTGCTTGGGGGCTAAAAGTGGTGTCTTGTTCTCAAATGCGTGTGTGTCTTTATGCAGATGGCCTGCGGACGACGCTGTGTGGGTGTTTCGTGCGTGCGTACGCAGGACAAGTGTATACTTGTATCTGTATATCTGTGTGTCTGACAGGATATTTGACACGACAAAATAGCCTGTTGCGCTTTTCGTAATAATTATATCTTTGTTTTGATGATAGTATGTCATCGGTTCACGTTTGTTTCGTTTTGTAGAGATTCTGCAAATGTACATTTATTTTTATTATTTTGCAATGGTTCGCAAAATGATGATGGCTTCGCTGTTTTTATGGCGCTAAAATCGCTTTCTAAACAATGATTTGTGTTTAATGATTCGTGTTTTTGGGGTACCAAGCCTGATTTTTAGGGTACATACCCTTAAATTTGGGGTACCAAGCCTGATTTTTAGGGTACATACCTTGATTTTTAAGGGTACATACCCTTAAATTTTGGGGTACCTACCCTGATTTTTAGGGTACATACCCTTAAATTTTGGGGTACCAAGCCTGATTTTTAGGGTACATACCCTTAAATTTTGGGGTAACAAGCCTAAATTTTAGGGTACCTACCCTTAAATTTTGGGGTACCAAGCCTGATTTTTAGGGTACATACCCTTAAATTTTGGGGTACCAAGCCTAAATTTTAGGGTACCTACCCTTAAATTTTGGGGTACCTACCCTGATTTTTACCCAAATTTTGATGATTTTTATCCAAGTTCGGATGATTTTTACCCAAGTTCGGATGATTTTTATCCAAGTTTTGATGATTTTTATCCTCGCTTGCCGCCGACTCTGTCTCACTCTGTGCAAGGCGTAGCTGTTGATCGGGGGGAGAGTGGTAGGGGAGACTATGGAGTACCGGGACGGGGCGTTGCGGGGCAGAGCCCCGCAGAGGGGGTAGCGGAAGACCGCCGCAGGCGGGCTGAAGCGAGGGGGAGACTTCCCCCACCTAATTATCTTTCTCTCTCTCTAAAGGAAAATGGCCGAAGGTGTTTTTTGTTTGGCGCGGCATGTTCGCCGGATGTTTAATGGTGTGAGCAATGGAAATCTCAGGCGGAAAAGTTATCAACACTTCACTTTTCCCCACTTTTTTAGCGCTGTCGAAGAATCGGTTAAATAGTCCGCTCATTAAAATATTTACTTATCAATGAATTAAATAATACCTGTGCCGAAAAATCGAAAGAGGATAAATTGTTGATAAGCTGTTTATTTTTTTGTTGTAATTTCTTTTTTTTGGACAATAATGAAAATGCGTGGAGATTTGTGGGGAGGGCCTAAAATATTTTTCTACCTTTACCGCTCAAAATCAGTATCATTTTTTAATTATGGCCGTGTTTTTTACCGGAAAATATGAAGCTAAGATGGATGCCAAAGGTAGGGTTTTTATTCCGTCGTGCTATCGAAAAGCGCTTTCTGCCGAGAATGGCGAGGCTATTTCGGTGCAAAAAGATTTGAAAATGGATTGTCTTGTTTTTTTCCCGGAAGAGGTGTGGAATAAACGATTGGAAAAAATTATCGACCAATTGGATGAGTGGGATAATGAGGATAATAACGAAACTTTGGTGAACTATATGGCGGATGTGAATAGGTTTGATATTGATTCGCAGGGTAGAATACTGCTCCCGAAAAAAATACAGGAATCTATTTTTTTGGAGGATAATGAGGTGATTTTTATCGGTATGGCAAACCGGTTTACGCTGTGGAGTAAAGCGCATTTTGAAAAAATAAAAATGCCGCGCGAAAAACTTTCCGATAATTTGAATAAACGTATGAAAAAATCCGATAA
This sequence comes from Prevotellaceae bacterium, assembly GCA_031255055.1. Taxonomy (GTDB): domain Bacteria; phylum Bacteroidota; class Bacteroidia; order Bacteroidales; family Paludibacteraceae; genus JAIRTG01. The sequence goes on along the minus strand of JAIRTG010000125.1, from coordinate 17,523 downwards.
TGAGTGAACGCGCTTATCATATTCCCGCATTGCTCGCCCAAACAATTGATGGGTTGAATATAAAACCCGACGGAGTTTATGTGGATGCTACCTTTGGGGGAGGTGGACACGCGAAGGAAATCCTTCATAAACTGAACGATAAGGGCGTCCTGGTCGCTTTTGATCAGGATGCGGATGCGATGAGTAATGTTCCGGATGATAAACGGGTGATCTTTGTCAGAAGTAATTTCAGGTATTTGAAAAACTTTTTGAAGTATCATAATATAACGGCTATCGATGGGCTGCTGGCCGATTTGGGCGTTTCGTCGCATCATTTTGATGAGGCCGAACGCGGGTTCTCGTTCCGTTTTGAGGGTAAGCCCGATATGAGAATGAATCGAGCGGCAAGGCTGACGGCGGCTGATGTGTTGAATACGTATCCGGAAGAAAAATTGGCCGATGTGTTCTATTTGTACGGCGAAATGCGTCAGTCGCGCCGATTGGCGAAGGCGGTGGTGGCTAAACGTGCGGATAAGCCGATTGAGTATACAAGTGAATTTGTTGATGTGGTGAAACCGTTTGTCGAAAGAAAAAAAGAAAAAAAAGAATTGGCGCAATTGTTTCAGGCTTTGAGAATGGAGGTGAATGATGAAATGAACGCTTTGCGCGATTTGCTCGAACAAAGCTTGCATGTGACGGCTAAAAACGGACGTATTGTGGCGCTGACCTATCACTCGCTCGAAGACCGACTGGTGAAGAATTTCTTCCGAAGCGGAAATTTTAAGGGCGAGTTGGAAAAAGATTTTTACGGTAATGTCCTCTCGCCGATCAAGGCGCTTACTTGTAAGGCGGCGAGGGCGAGCGAGGAGGAAATTGCACGGAATCCCCGCGCTCGAAGCGCTAAATTACGTATCGGGGTTGTTCAATAAGCAGATTCATCGGAATCCGAAAAAAATAGCGGAGCATGTCGAAGTTTAAAAATATAGTGGAATCGATCACCGGAAGCGAGGATTTCTCGGATATTAAATCAAGCTCGCTGAGGGATTTTTTGAATGGTAATATCTTTATCAAAAAAGTTATCCAAAAACAGTATGGTTTGCTGATTATGCTGGCCGTTTTAGCGTTTTTTTATATCGATAATCGCTATTACTGCGAAACGCAGATAACGAAGGAAACGCGGTTGAAAAAAAATATAGAAGATGCAAAATATGAATCTCTTACTATCTCGGCCGAATTGATGACGCTCAGCCGAAGGGCTAATGTGATAAAAATGTTGAAAGACCGAAACATTAATCTGGAGGAAAGTACAACCCCTCCTATCATTATCGAATAAGCACGGAATGACTATGGCGGAAAAATTGAAAAAAATAATTCTTCGATTCGGCGTGATATATGTCCTCATTATCGTTGTGTTTGTGATTGTGGTGTACAAAATGATCGCTATACAGACCGACCGTCATAATTGGCTGGCTATCTCGCCCGAAGCAAGAATCCAACATGTGGAACTGAAAGCTAAAAGAGGTAATATCTATTCGGAGGACGGTAGACTGATGTCAAGCTCTATCCCAACTTATTACCTGAAAATGGATTTGCGTGTGGAGGCTCTGTGGGAAAATAACGGCCAATTGTTTAAAGATAATATCGATTCGGTTTCTATCTATTTGGCGCGGTTTTTCAAGGATAAGTCCGCAGGACAGTATAAACATGATATTACAAAGGCTTATCTGCGCAAAAGCGGACAGTATCTGCTCTATCCTCACAAGGTTTCCTATTCGCAATTGAAAGAGCTACGGACGTTTCCGCTCTTCAAACTGGGGCGAATTAAAAGCGGTCTGATACCCGAAGTGCGTGTAAGCCGTGTGAAACCTTTTAATTCGCTGGCTTCGCGTACTATCGGTAATGTGTATGGCGATATGTCGAAAGGCGGCGAAAGCGGTCTGGAAAAATACTTCGATACCGAACTGACGGGAAAACCGGGCGTGTCTGTCTTTCAGAAAATAGCTAATATGCAGCAGGAAAACGTTGTGGTGGAACCCGAAGCGGGTATGGACCTTATCACAACACTCAATATCGATATGCAGGATATTGCCGAAAAAACACTGGTGGACAGTCTTCGGGCTTTTAATGCCCATTCGGGCTATGTCATTCTGATGGAAGTTCGTACCGGCGAGGTGAAAGCGATTGTCAACATGCAGCGCAATGGCGACGGAGGCTATTCGGAACGTAAAAACGGCGCTGTCTCCGATATGGCCGAGCCGGGATCTACCTTTAAAGTGGTCTCGCTGCTGGCTGTTCTGGATGACGGAAAAGCTAAATTGACCGATTCTATCAATACCGGAAACGGACTGTATACCTACGGTAAACAAACAATGAAAGACCACAACGCACATCGGGGCGGTTACGGCAAAATATCCGTCGCAAATACGATTCATGCGTCGTCAAACGTCGGCCTTTCGAGAGTAGTGGTCAATGCCTACGGTAGCAATCCTTCGGCTTTTGTTGATAAGTTGTACGCAATGGGACTCAACAAACATATGAATCTGGAAATTCCGGGAACGGCAACCCCGAATATAAAACATCCGAAAGATGAAAAAGCAAACTGGTCAAAAACATCGCTTCCCTGGATGTCGATAGGTTACGAAGTGCAGATACCGCCGATTTATACACTTGCGTTTTACAACGCTATTGCCAACGACGGTAAGCTGATACGACCGTTTTTTGTAAAAGAAATCAGCAAAAACGGACAAACCGTCAAACAATTTGAAACGGAAGTGATCAATCCCGCTATCTGCAAACCGACAACGGTACGCGATATGCAGGAAGTGTTGCTCGGCGTTGTTGAAGGTAAACTGGGTACGGCACGTATGGTCAGGTCCGACAAAGTGCGCATTGCCGGAAAAACAGGTACCGCCCAAATATCAAAAGGAGCGCTCGGCTATTCGACAGGCGGAAAAACACATCAGGTGTCGTTTTGCGGCTATTTCCCGGCCGACAATCCGAAATATAGTTGCATTGTTGTTATCCGCGAGCCTAAAAACGGCTACCCTTCGGGCGGACGGATGAGCGGCATGATTTTCAAAGATATCGCCGAAAGAGTGATGGCGCTTAATACCGATGTGAAACCACAGGATATTGTATCGAACGATACACTGAATCACTATAAAAATCAACCAGTGCCCAAGTCGGGAAACTATAAGGCATTGTATACGGTTGCCAAAAAACTGGATCAAAAAATGATGGGAGAGGCTTCCGATTGGGTGAAAACAGCCCTTGCTGAAAACGAGGATATTATTACAATCAACTCGCTGAAAATAGAAGATGACACCGTTCCCGATGTTATCGGAATGGGAGCAAAAGACGCGGTTTATCTGTTGGAAAAAGCAGGTCTGAGAGTGCAACTGAACGGTATCGGCAAAGTGACCGCTCAAAGCATTAAGCCTAACACCAAAGTCCAAAAAGGAAGAACAATATTATTGGCTTTAAACTAAATATCAATTTTCAATTTCATGTTAAGACTGAATCTTATATTAAAAAATATCGTAACAGACCAAATCATTGGCGACGTCACTGTCGAAATAAACAACATCTGCTTCGATTCGCGACAGGTACAAGTCGGAGATGTGTTTGTGGCCACAAAGGGAACGTCTGTCGACGGACACGAATATATCGGACAGGCTACCGAAAAAGGCGCTGTTGCAATTGTCTGCGAAGATATTCCCCGTCAAACAGCGGCCGGTGTCACGTATATAAAAGTGGACGACAGCGCCGACGCACTGGGAAAAATGGCAGCTAACCGGTACGGTAATCCATCCGAAAAGCTGAACCTGATCGGCGTAACCGGCACAAACGGTAAAACAACAACCGTCACGTTATTATATCAGTTGTTTAAAGAGCTTGGTTATCAATCGGGCTTGATTTCGACGGTTCTAAACCGCATCGACGATCGTGTCGTGGAAGCAAGCCACACAACGCCCGATGCACCGGAACTGAACAGATTGCTTGCCGAAATGGTGAGCGCAGGTTGTCAATATGCGTTTATGGAAGTCAGTTCGCACGCCATCGAACAAAAGCGCATCAGCGGTGTGAAATTCAAAGGCGGCATCTTTACAAATATCACCCGCGACCATATCGACTATCATCAAACGTTCGACAATTATCTGCACGCCAAAAAAACTTTTTTCGACGGACTGTCGAAAGACACCTTCGCGCTGACGAACATTGACGACAAAAACGGTTTGGTGATGCTTCAGAACACCAAAGCCCGGAAATATACCTATTCGCTGAGAAATATGGCCGATTTCAAAACGCGCATCCTTGATGACGGTTTCGACGGCATGTTGCTGGATGTGAATCACAGGGAAGTACATGTTCCGTTCATCGGGCGATTCAACGCCTATAATTTGACCGCCGTTTTCGGATGTGCGGTAGCGCTCGGACAGGACGAAGTGGAAGTTTTACGCATCATCAGCGCCCTTCGACCGGTGTCGGGACGTTTTGAGACCTTGCGTTCGCCGTCGGGATATACGGCCATTGTCGATTATGCACATACGCCCGATGCGTTGTCGAACGTTATCGGCACGATAAACGAAATACTGCATAACAAAGGCCGTCTGATTACGGTTGTCGGTTGTGGCGGCAATCGCGACAAAGGGAAACGTCCTCTAATGGCGCAGGAAGCTGTCGATGGCAGTTGGAAAACGGTTTTGACCTCGGATAATCCGCGCTTTGAAGAACCGCAAACCATTATCGACGACATGCTGACAGGCTTGGATAATGACCAAAAGAAACAAACACTTGTGATTGTCGACCGTCGTGAAGCCATCCGCACAGCTTGTACGATTGCTCAGGCGGGCGACATCGTGCTGATTGCAGGCAAAGGACACGAAGACTACCAGATTATACAGGGTGTGAAACATCATTTTGACGATAAGGAAGAGGTGTTGAACTGTTTTTAGAAAATGAGTAAATAAACAACTGTTGATTAAACAATGCTGTATCATCTATTTGAATATTTAGACAGAACACATGATATTCCCGGAGCGGGAATGTTCAACTATATTTCGTTTCGGGCAGGTTTGGCGTTCATTTTAGCCATGATGACGTCGAGCATCTACGGAAAGCGCATCATCGCCTTGTTGCAGCGCAAGCAAATTGGCGAAACAGTCCGCGACCTTGACCTCGAAGGACAGTTGAGCAAAAAAGGAACACCCACTATGGGCGGAATCATCATCATCATTGCGATACTGATTCCGACATTGCTTGCGGCCAATCTGACCAATATCTATGTCCGACTGATGATGATTACCACCGTTTGGCTGGGAGGAATCGGCTTTCTGGACGACTATATCAAAGTTTTCAAAAAGGATAAAAACGGACTGAACGGCAAGTTTAAAATTGTCGGACAAGTCGGTTTGGGACTGATCGTAGGAGTGACCATTTGGCTGAGTCCCGACATCGTGATTCGTGAAAACACAGAAATCAGAGGGTCGGAAAACAGGGTTGAAGAAGTTGTCTATGAAGGTTCAAATGTAAAATCGACAAAATCGACCATCCCGTTTCTCAAAAATAACAATTTGGACTATGCAGGCCTGTTCCGCTGGACGGGCGAGAATGCTCAATTGTTGGGATGGTTGTTTTTTATTCTGGTGAGTATTTTCATTGTAGCGGCGGTATCGAACGGCGCCAATCTCACCGACGGATTGGACGGATTGGCCACCGGCTCATCGGCCATTATGGGCGTCACATTGGGCATACTGGCATACGTATCGGGTAATATCAATCATGCCGGTTATCTGAACACCATGTATATTCCGGGTACGGGTGAGTTGGTGGTCTTCGCGGGTGCATTTATCGGATCAACCATCGGCTTTTTGTGGTACAACTCCTACCCCGCGCAGGTATTTATGGGCGATACGGGCAGCCTGACAATCGGCGGAATCATTGCCGTATTTGCTATCGCTATCCGAAAAGAATTGCTGATACCGATTTTGTGCGGGATATTTCTGGTCGAAAGTCTGTCTGTTATTCTACAGGTGATGTATTTCAAATGTACGAAAAAGAAATACGGCGGAGGCCGACGGATATTTAAAATGACACCGCTTCATCATCATTTTCAGAAGCAAGGCAACGCAGGCATACAGGCATTGATACAAAAGCCTCTCAAGGCCATTCCCGAATCGAAAATCGTTATCCGCTTCTGGATTGTGGGGATGATTTTGGCCGCGATAACAATTATTACACTAAAAATCAGATAACAGATGAAGCGGATTGTTGTATTGGGCGCAGGCGAAAGCGGCACAGGAGCCGCAGTTTTGGCAAAGACAAAAGGCATGGATGTTTTTGTCTCGGATTTTTCGGCGATAAAACCGTCCTACAAAAACACGCTCGACAAATACAATATTAGATGGGAAGAAAAAACGCATACCGAAGAGTTGATACTGAATGCCAACGAAGTGATTAAAAGTCCCGGAATTGCTGAAGATGTTCCGATTGTCCGGTTGCTGAAAGAAAAAAACATTCCCATCATTTCCGAGATTGAATTTGCAGGCAGGTTCACCGACGCCAAAATGATTTGTATCACAGGCAGCAACGGTAAAACAACCACAACGATGCTCATCTATCACATTCTGAAAAGTGCGGGATTGAACGTCGGCTTGGCCGGAAATGTGGGCAACAGTCTGGCGTTACAGGTAGCAACAGGCTCATTCGACTATTTTGTTGTTGAGTTGAGCAGTTTTCAATTGGACGGTATGCACGAATTTAGGGCCGACATTGCCATTTTATTGAACATTACACCCGACCATTTGGACAGGTACGATTATAAATTTCAAAACTATGTTGATGCAAAATTCAGGATTATACAAAATCAGACCGAAAACGAATCTTTTATTTTCTGGGAAAACGACCCTGTCATAAAAGAAGAACTGGAAAAACGGAATATCAAATCGACATTTTATCCGTTTGCGCTGGAGAAAGATGAAAAGACAAAAGCATTTGTCGAAAACAACGAAATGATAATAAACATGCTAAATTCAATCGTAACCATACCGGTTTCGGATTTGGCGCTAAAAGGAATTCATAATACATATAATTCAATGGCGGCGGGATTGGCCGCATCAATCGTAAACGTGAGAAAAAATAATATCAGAGAATCTTTAGAAGATTTTAAAGGTGTACCTCACCGGTTAGAATATGTCGCCACAGTGCGTAACGTCCTTTTCATTAATGATTCAAAAGCGACAAACGTAAATTCATGCTGGTACGCTTTGGAAAATATGAATACACCTGTCGTATTGATTTTGGGCGGAACAGACAAAGGGAACGATTATTCCGAAATAGCACAACTGGTGAGCGAGAAAGTGAAAGGAATGGTGTTTTTGGGAGTTGACAACAGCCGTCTGCATGATTCTTTTGACGGCAAGGTGGATAAAATCGTCGATGTCCGCTCCATGAAAGACGCGGTCGAAGCTGCCTACAAAATGGCTTCGCCAGGCGATACTGTTTTACTGTCGCCATGCTGCGCAAGTTTCGATTTATTCAACAACTACGAAGACAGAGGAAATCAATTTAAAAGAGAAGTCCGGAGCTTATAACATGAAAAGCCGACGACAAAACAATCAAACTTTATTTTCAAATAAGAATAAGAACGAACAGCAATGATACCTCTTCTAAAAAAATACTTGAAAGGCGACCCAATACTTTGGTTTGTATTTATCGCCCTTTGTGTTGTTTCGGCCGTCGAAATGTACAGCGCCACGAGCACATTGGCATACAAAGCAGCCAATCACACCGCGCCAATGCTGCATCATGTCGGTTTTTTGGCTCTCGGAGCGCTGATGGCATTCCTCATCCATTTCATTCCATATAAATATATCCGGATTCTGGCCTACTTAGGATTGATCATTTCAGTAGTGTTACTTATACTCGTATTGTTTATGGGAGAAAGTGAAAATGACGCCACACGCTGGCTTCAGATTTTCGGCATCAGGTTTCAGCCGTCCGAAATCGCAAAGATTTCGGTTGTTATCGTTACGGCCGACATGATTTCGCGGATAAGAAAAGAAGCGGACAACGAAAAAACATATTTCCGAAACATCATTCTCATTGTAGGAATCATTTGTTTGCCCATTTTCCCTGAAAATTTCTCAACCGTATGCCTAATTCTTGCCGTCGTACTGTGCATGATGTACATCGGACAAGTTTCTTGGAAAAGGCTACTGACACTGGTCGGTTCATTGGCAGTGGTTGCCGTTATGGGCTATTTTATTGTAAAAAACACTCCCAGAGAAAACATGCCGGAGGTATTCGACCGCTCATATACGTGGATTGAACGCATCGACCGTTTCCTGTACGAAGAAGAAGACCCTGCCACAAAATATGTCATCAACGATAAAAACAGGCAGGTGCAACACGGACGCATAGCAATTGCCAGAGGAGGTATTTTCGGCGTTTTTCCGGGCAACAGCATCCAGCGCGACTATCTTCCGCAGGCATACGCCGATTTCATTTTCGCCATCATTGTAGAAGAAATGGGATTGGTCGGAGGCATATTTGTCATTCTTCTTTACCTGGTATTACTTTTCAGGGTGGGGCGGATTGCAACAAAGTCAAAAACGCCGTTCACAGCCTTGCTCGTCATCGGGTTGGCGCTGACAATTGTGCTGCAAGCGCTGATGAGCACGTCGGTTGCCGCCAGTTTAGCGCCTGTAACAGGACAGCCGTTGCCGTTGATTAGTCGGGGCGGGACATCAATACTTGTCACCTGCATCTATTTTGGCATCATACTGGGAGTAACGCGCCAGATGCGCGATGAAGAAGAGGCGGAAAAGATAGGAGAAATGGCGGTCGAAGATGCCGAAGACAGTGATGATAAACAATTGTCGACCGTCGGTATTGATGACATTTAGAAACTGTGTAACTAAAAAATCATCGGCAATATGAAAAATAAGTTTATAATAAGCGGAGGCGGAACCGGCGGACACATCTTTCCGGCGATAAGCATTGCAAACGAGTTGAAAAAGCGTTGTTCCGACGCCGAAATACTATTTGTAGGAGCCGAAGGCAGAATGGAAATGGAAAAAGTGCCTGCCGCAGGTTATAAAATAGAAGGATTGCCGGTGAGTGGACTCAACAGGAAAAAGTTATTGAAAAACATCAACGTTTTGAGAAACTATTTCAAAAGTCAGCGCCTTGCAAAAAGCATCGTGAAGCATTTCGGCCCCGATGTAGTGATTGGCGTAGGCGGTTATGCAAGCGCCCCAACCCTGAACGCTGCAGGAAAACTCAACATCCCGACCGTGTTACAGGAACAAAACTCATACGCAGGCGTAGCCAATAAACTGCTGGCCAAAAAAGCAAAAAAGATATGCGTAGCCTACGAAGGCATGGAACGTTTTTTCCCGAAAGAAAAGATTGTTCTGACCGGAAATCCGGTAAGGCAAAACTTGTTGGCAACCACACCGAAAGCAAAAGAAGCATTTGATTTCTTCCGCTTGGACACCGATAAAAAAACAATATTGGTTGTAGGCGGAAGTTTGGGAGCAAGAACGGTCAATCAGAGTATCATTGCAGGATTGAACAAATTGGACACATCGGGCATACAGTTTATATGGCAGACAGGCAAGTTTTACATTGAAGAAGCCCGCCGGTCTGTCGAGCATCTGCGTCATCCGGACATCATTGTAACAGACTTCATCGCACAGATGGACTATGCCTACAGTGTTGCCGATTTGGTTATTTCGAGAGCCGGCGCCGGCGCCATCTCCGAACTTTGCCTACTGGGGAAAGCGTGCATTTTGGTTCCTTCGCCAAACGTGGCCGAAGATCACCAAACACAAAACGCGCTGGCGCTGGTGAAAAAAGACGCCGCAATCATGATTACCGACGCCGAAGCAAAAAACAAACTAATTGATACGGCGCTGGAAACGATTGCCGATGACGAAAAATTGAATGCCCTGTCCGCCAACATTAGCAAAATGGCACAAGAGGATTCGGCAGGAAGAATTGTTGACGAAATATTAAACCTGATTTAAAATCACATTCGGATACTGTTATAGTATAAAGTCGAAATGAAAAAAAACTATTCAAGATATTATTTTATAGGTATCGGCGGCATTGGCATGAGCGCCCTTGCCCGCTATTTCAAATCGAAAGGATATGACGTTGCAGGTTATGACCGTACAGAAAGTAACCTGACAAAAGAACTGCAGAACGAAACTATCGAAGTAGCGTTCAGCGACGATGTGAGTAAAATTCCCGATAAATTCACAAACCCCGATACGACATTGGTAGTAATCACGCCCGCCATTCCCGCCGACAGCGCCTTGTTATGCTATTTCAAATCGAATAATTTCGACATCCGTAAACGTTCGGAAGTGTTGGGACGCATCACAAAAGACCACAAAGCAATCTGTGTGGCGGGAACGCACGGAAAAACAACCGTATCGACCATAACGGCGCATTTACTACATCAGTCGGCCGTTTCTTGCAGCGCCTTTTTGGGCGGCATCGCAAACAACTACAATACCAACCTGCTCCTTTCGAGAGAGAGCAATTGGGTTGTTGTCGAAGCCGACGAGTACGACCGTTCGTTTCATCACCTGTCGCCATACATGGCCCTGATAACATCGACCGAACCCGACCATCTGGACATTTACGGCACAGCCGAAGCCTTTTGCGAAAGCTTTGAACATTTCACATCGCTCATCCGTCCGGGCGGTTCGCTGGTGATGCACAAAAATGTGGACATACATCCGCGCAGCGCCGAAAAAATAAAGATTTATACCTATTCACAGGACGATAAGGAAAGCGATTTTTATGCAGACAACATCAGGCTGACGAACGGAGAATTTTTATTTGATTTTGTTGCTCCGACAGCACGCATCAACGATGTGCGATTGAACTCCCCGATACGCATCAACGTCGAAAACAGCATTGCCGCCATGACGCTGGCATGGCTTTGCGGCGTGAGCAGCGACGAACTCAGAACAGGAATTTCTTCCTATTCGGGCGTTTACAGGCGATTCAACGTCATCTACAAGTCGGACCGTTTTTTCTATATCGACGACTATGCACATCATCCGGGCGAATTGAAAGCAAGCATCTCATCCATTCGCGAAGCATTTCCGGGCAGAAAGATGACAGGCATTTTTCAGCCGCATCTCTACAGTCGCACGCGCGACTTTGCCGACGATTTCGCCACCGTTCTATCCGGTTTGGACCAGTTGATTTTACTGGACATCTACCCCGCCAGAGAAGAACCCATAGCAGGCGTCGACGCCAAAATGATGCTGGATAAAGTGACCATTCCGGCCAAAAAGATCTACTCAAAAACAGAACTGATAGCACACATCAAAGACTTGGAACTTGATGTTGTCGTCACTTTCGGAGCCGGTGATATCGACACCTTGCCGCCTCTTATCAAAGAAGAACTGAAAAAAAAAGACAGAGAAACCATTTAAATTTGTAATTTGTTATTAGATCGCCATGTGGAAATTAATCGTATATAAAATAATGACGCTGACAGGAATGTTTTCGGTTTCGGCATATCTTTTCATATTCGCTTTTTTATTTCCCGACAAACCGTCCGACACAAATTGCAAAGAGGTCAGAATCATCATCACCGACAAACCGGAATACCGACTGATAGGCGAAAATCAAATACGGTCGCTCATCGCCAAAGCCGGACTTGACCCGACGGGAAAACCGCTGAAAGACATCAGCACAGAGTCGATAGAAAACGTCATACAAAACAACCGATTTATAAAATCCGTCGAAAGCTACACCACCCCTTCGGGCAATGTGTGCATCGAAATAAGCCAGCGCATCCCCAAATTTCGGATCATCGGAAGCGAAAACTATTACATCGACGCCGAAAAAACAAAAGTCCCGACAGCAAACAACTTTACGGCCTATATTCCCATCGTGACAGGGAAAGTCAACGAAGAATTTGCAAAAGGAGAGCTGTTCGACTTTATAACCTTTTTAGATAAAAACGATTTCTGGAACGCCCAACTAGAACAAATCAATGTCCTGCACAACAACAACATCGAATTTGTTACCCGCGTAGGCGATGCCGTCATTCTGCTGGGAAGTCTGGATAATTATAAAACCAAATTAGATAAACTGCATAAACTTTATGAAACATTCAATATCATTGGCTGGGACAGATACAAGAAAATCGACCTCCGCTACGACGGACAGATCGTATGTACAAAAAAATAAACAACATTTCTACCATAACTATCAATAATAAAAGACACGGAAATATGAAAGAAAATGAATTAACTGCAATCGATTTCGGCACATCACAGATTTTGGCCATCACGGTCGAAGTGCAAGAAAATGGCGCTATTAAAATACTTGCAGCCGAAAGCAAAAAGACCACCGCCATCAACAAAGGCCTTATTGAGCAAAAAACAAGCGCAGCATTTGCCGTAAACGAGTTACAAAAACTGCTTCAAAACAGTTCGGGAATCAAAAACATCAACCGGGTAGCCGTCAGCATCAACGCAAGAAGCATGCGTTGCTGGCTGCTTTCCCAAAGCTTCGACATCAGCCTCAAGTCGATCAACCAGCACCTGATAAACGAACTCCGAGACGAATGTTTTGAAGAAACGCTGTCGTTCAAAGACAAAGACGTTTACAAACTATTCCCGGCGGCATATTACATCGACGGCGGAAAAGTAGAAAACCCCGTCGGCAAAAAAGGAAGCATCCTGGACATAGACTACAACGCCATTATCGGCAAAAAAGAAATCAAAGCAAACCTGAACGAATGTTTTGACCGCACAGGGATTCTAATCGAACACTGTTCACTGGGTATCGAAGCCCTGTCGACCGTTTTGCTCGAAGACGACGAACGCAAAAACGGATGCGCACTTATCAACATGGGAGCCGGCACAACAACCCTGGCAATCTACAACGAAGGCGCTCTACAAGACATGATCGTCGTGCCGCTCGGCGCCAAAGCAATCACAGCCGACATTTGCGAACTCGGCATCAACGAAAAAAACGCCGAACTCCTGAAACAAAAAAAAGGAGTCGCGATGGAAAAATGTATCACCAACCCCGTCAATGTACAGTTTCCATCCACACTCAACGACAGAGAAACGGTTAAAATATCCACCCGCTTTTTAGGCAGAATCATCGAAGCACGCCTCGAAGACATGTTAGAGCCGATCTTTTTCAGGATACGGCAACAACAGCAACACCAAGAACTCGAAGCCGGTATCATCATCACAGGCGGAGGCTCGAAACTAAACGGCATCACCCAATTTATCGAAGAAAAAACAAACATGCCCGTACGATACGGAAACCACTCCGACTGGCTGGCCGACGACGTCGACGAACAATTCTACGACCCCCAATACGCCCAGCTCATCGGAACAATTGTGCTCGCCAACGACAACCGGAACAACCCTGCAAAACAAATCGAAACACACAAATCGAAACACACAACCCGTATTTTCGATTCGCTGGCGCAGGGCTTCATCAACTTTTTCAACGAAGAGGAAAAAAAACAGACAGCCAAAAAACCCAAAAAGCAGGAATCCAAATCGGTCAAAAAAGACAGGGTAAAAAAAATCAGTACCGTTCGACTTGATGCAAAAATAAATTATTAAAACACACATACACTCATGGGAAATATAATAGACCATCTACCGTTAGAATTGCCACTGATCAGCGACACCATCATCATCAAAGTCATCGGAGTCGGCGGCGGCGGCGGAAACGCCGTCAATCACATGTACCGGCAAGGAATCACCGACGTCTCCTTCGTGGTGTGCAACACCGACAATCAGGCGCTGATCAAATCGCCCGTCCCCATCAAAATACAACTAGGTAGCAACACCACCGAAGGACTCGGCGCCGGAGGAAACCCCGAAGTAGCCAAAAAAGCCGCCGAAGAATCATTAAGCAAAATACAGGCAATGTTTCAAGACAGCACCAAAATGGTATTCATCACTGCCGGAATGGGAGGCGGAACAGGTACAGGCGCGTCACCCGTCGTCGCGAAAGTAGCGCACGACATGGGCATCCTCACCGTCGGCATCGTCACCATTCCCTTCGCCTTCGAGGGAAACCTAAAAATCAGGCAAGCGCTGGAAGGCGTCGCCGCCCTAAGCGAACACGTCGACGCCATCCTGGTCATAAACAACGAAAAACTAAAAGACATATATCCCGACCTGGAACTATCCAACGCCTTCGCCAAAGCCGACGACGTACTGACAAACGCCGCCAAAGCCATTGCCGAAATCATCACCATACCCGGATATATCAACACTGACTTTGCCGACGTATACAGCATCATGAAAGACGGCAACGTCGCCATTATGAACACCGGGTGCGCTTCGGGAGAACACCGAATCTCAAAAGCCATCGAAAACGCGCTGAACTCGCCCCTGCTAAACACCAACGACGTGAGCGGCGCCAGCAAAATCCTGCTGAGCCTCTACTGTTCCACATCCAACCAAATCAGGATGGACGAAGTGGAAGAAATACACCACTTCATGGGCAAAGTCGGAACAGACGTACAAGTGATATGGGGCGCCACCTTCGACGACGAACTGGGAGACGATGTAAAAATAACCCTGATAGCCACAGGCTTTGAAGTCGGCGACATACCCGGCATGCCCTCCAAAATCGCAAAACAGCACAAAGACAGGCAAAACGAACGGAAAAATGCCGAAGAAGCAGAAAATATTCCCCCAAGTCGTCCGACAAAAGTCGAAACCAGAGGAGAGACAACCGGCAGACCCAACAAAGAAGAAGAAATCAAAAAGGCAATCGGTAGCTTCTACGGCGAAAAAATCAAGCGTACAACAACCATCGGGAAAGAAATCGAAGAAAACGTCTTCACAGAAGAAAACAACGAGATGGCCGAAAGAGATCTCCCAACAATCACACTCTCCGACCTGGACAACGACGATAAGCTGGATGACCTCGAAAAAACACCCGCGTGGAAACGGAAACTCCACAGAAAATAACCCATAAACAACCACCGTATATGAAACAACTATTTGAAAAAGTAAGCGCCGACATAAAAACAGCGATGCTTGCACGTGAAAAAGTAACATTGGAAGCCCTTCGGGGAATAAAGAAAGAATTTCTGGAAGCCAAAACAGCCAAAGGTTCCGACGGAACGCTACACGACGAACAGGCTTTAAGGATACTACAGAAAATGCTGAAACAGCGCAGAGAAAGCGCCGAAATCTACAGCCAGCAAAACCGTCAGGATCTGGCCGACAACGAACTGGCCGAAGCAGCCGTCATAGAACGCTACCTGCCGGCGCCCATGACCGGCGAAGAATTAGAAGCCGTCATCACCGAAATCATCAAGCAAACCGGTGCGAGCGGCCCTCAAGACATTGGAAAAGTCATGGGAATAGCCTCAAAGCAACTATCGGGGAAAGCCGAAGGAAGAACAATTTCCGAAAAAGTAAAATCACTCTTAGCAGCGATGAATGGTTAGAGATTCGTGAGATTCGTGTTTAATGATTAATATCGTGGTCGTGATTCGTGTTTAGAACCGATTCGCCATGTTTTAATCATTAAACACCAACTACGGCTCAAAGGAAAATAAGGATCAGCAGTTGCGCCGTGATCACCCTCAGAAACATCGTAAGCGGATAGACAGTGGCATAACTCACCGCCGGAATATCGTTACCCGCCGCCGTATTCGCAAAAGACAGCGCCGGCGGGTCGGTCATACTGCCTGCTATCAGTCCCGTCAGCGTAAAATAGTTCAGCTTACACACTTTTCGTCCGACAAAGCCAACAATCAACAGCGGCACAACAGTGATAATAACCCCGTATCCAATCCACTTATACCCGCCGTTCACCACCGTTTCCACAAAATTCTCTCCCGCACCAAATCCCACACAAGCAAGGAACAGCGCAATACCGATCTCCCTCAACATCAAGTTAGCGCTCATTGTGGTATAAGTCACCAACTTATACTTCGGTCCGAATTTACTAATCAAGATCGCCACAATGAGCGGCCCTCCCGCCAGTCCCAGCTTCACAGGTTGCGGAACACCCGGAATCATAAAAGGGATACTTCCCGCAAGTACGCCCAACACAATACCGATAAAGATCGAAATAAGATTCGGTTCCCTGAGTCGCTTCAACGAGTTACCGAGAAACTTTTCCACATGAACGATAGCCTCTTCCGAACCCACCACCGTAACCCGGTCGCCCAATTGCAATTGCAGTCCCGAATCGGCAATCAGGTCAACGCCCGCACGGTTAACGCGAGTAATATTAATACCGAACAAATTCCGCAATCTCAAGTTACCGATAGAACGTCCGTTGATAGCCGACTTGGTAATCGATATCCTGCGCGAGACCAGCAGCGAATCCAATTTATTCCACTCACCCTCGTCCATATCGATTCGCAGTCCGATAAACGCTTCAATCACATCAATATTCTTCAAGTTCGAGACCACCAGTATTTTGTCGTTTTCCTCCAGCACCGTATCTGTTTGAGGAACAACCAGACCTTCGGTTTTTGCATGCAGCACCCTCGAAATAACAAATTCCTTATCGACCAATCGCTTCGTCTCCATGATCTTTTTCCCGAAGATAGCGGGATTCATCACCTTCAGCGAGAACACATGTGCCTCCGTCATTTTAGCGGCATCATTATCCTCCGCGACGCTATTTTCCTTATCAAGATTAATCTTAAAGACATACCTGAACAAGACGATGCTCAGGATGATTCCGACCACACCCAGCGGATAGGCAACCGCGTATGCAGTCGCAATAGCAGGATCGGCGGTTCCCGTCGCATCGGTAAAAGTCTGCTGTGCTGCCCCCAGACCGGGCGTATTGGTCACCGCTCCCGACAATATCCCCACCATCGTAGCAATAGGCAATCCGGTTATACCATATATAATACAAGTAATAAGCACTCCCAGCAGCACCACGCCCGACGCCAGCATATTGAGCGCAATGCCGCCCTGTTTGAACGACGAAAAGAAACTGGGTCCTACCTGCATTCCGATAGAATAGATAAACAAGATCAGTCCGAATTCTTTCAGGAAATGGAGCACATGTTCGTCCAATCGCAGTCCGATATGTCCCAGGAATATGCCGAAAAAGAGGATCCACGTCGTTCCGAGCGAGATACCGAACAGCTTTATCTTACCCAATAACAATCCCACCGAAATCACCAGTGCGATCACCAGGATTGAATGAGCAATCCCCGTTCCGACAATTAGTTCTATCAACCAGTCCATAATATGAATAATCTGAAAACAATTAAATTAATAGCTCATTTTTAAAAAATCCGGTGCAAAAATAATGCTTATTTCATTGAAAGCAAAATAGTGATTAAACACGACGAACCGCATTAATCACTTCTATGTTGTAATCCAAATTTTTCGAGTATTATTTTTTGAATCATTTTTTATTTTACCTTTGTATCAGGAAGTTGAAGATGAAGCAGGCTCTGCTGGGGAGCAACCTGTCAGCAATAAACTTCCTGCGTTACACTGTAACATATATTAGAGGATTACTTTCGAGTTATCCTCTTTTTTCATA
>JAIRTG010000098.1 GCA_031255055.1 Prevotellaceae bacterium | reverse complement strand
AGACAGTCGTAAAATCGGGAGGCGCACGGCTTATAAAGCAATAGAAACAATCGCCGTTCATCGCAGCGAACACCAAAACAATTGTTGATTCATTATCGGCCACGTATTGCAAATACCCGGTGTTCTCTGCGGTGACGGGATTTCCCGAACACGAAACCCTAACGGCAGTTTGTCTTGAAGAGAGAGAAAGAGAATTAGGGGGGGAAGTCTCCCCCTCGCTTCAGCCGCCTACGGCGTCTTCCGCTACCCCCTCTGCGGGGCGCTGCCCCGCAACGCCCCGGG
Organism: Prevotellaceae bacterium; assembly: GCA_031255055.1. Classification (GTDB taxonomy): domain Bacteria; phylum Bacteroidota; class Bacteroidia; order Bacteroidales; family Paludibacteraceae; genus JAIRTG01. The sequence goes on along the minus strand of JAIRTG010000098.1, from coordinate 3,662 downwards.
ACGACTGCGCAATAAAATCGGTAATAACCGAGCAGCTTACTCAGTAGTAACCGAGCAGCTTGCTCAGTAGTAACCGAGCAGCTTGCTCAGTAGTAACCGAGCAGCTTGCTCAGTAGTAACCGAGCAACTTGCTCAATAGTAACCGAGCAACTTGCTCAATAGTAACCGAGCATCAATCGAACAATTAATAACATTAAAACCAATTAATAACATTAAATTAAAACAATATGAATGCTATTTTTCAGAACTTTCTATTTGTACTAAAGCGTTTCAGAACGTCGAGTATTTTCAACTTGCTGGGACTGTCGGTTGCTTTAACCGTATTTATCATCAGCTTTTTAGAGGCGGAATACGATTTTTCGTACAACACAGGCTTCAAAAAATACAGGGACATTTACGAACTTCATTCAAAAATGTCCAATTTGGATCTCGATTACCCTGTGATTACACCGTATGTCGGCGAGAAAGCACTAAAAGATTTTGCGGAGATAAAAAACTATTGCGCGGTCAGTAACGCGAGTACCGAGACCGAATTTCACAGGCTGAATGATGAAACAGCGATCTATAAAGCCACTTTTAAGGAAGCTACAGCCGGCTTTTTAGACATATTTACGCCCGAAATAATTTCGGGAGACGCCACCAAAGTATTCGGCGAGCAAGGCTACGCGATGATTTCGGAAAAAATGGCGAAGAACATCTTCGGAAAAGAAAATGCAACGGGCGAAGTGCTGATAAAAAATACCGACAATACACAGTTGACGATCGTGGCTGTTTACAAAGATTTTTCGGAAAGAAGCAGTCTGACAAACAGCATTTACAGCCAAGCGCCCGAAAGCAATGATACCCCGTATGATTTCACTCTGAATTATTTCGGTTATTTTGAAATCGACCAATCGAATCTTGACGCATTGACGGAAAAAATCAACGAAAAAGATTGGGTGGAAGGATTTTTAGGCACTTGGCTTTCCGGTTGGAATTTTGTTCCCCTGAACAAAGTACACCACCACACGTTAGACGGGGGAGTGAGCCGGAATACAACACTTTCGCTTTTGGCCATCGGAGTGATTATATTGATTATATCCTACATCAATTTCATCAACTTCTCGGTAGCGCTGGCTCCCGTGCGCGTCCGCGAACTGAATATCCGGAAGATCTTGGGAGAAAAAGACGCCAAAATACGGTTGAAGATAGCGTCGGAAGCGGTTTTATTTTCAATTATCGCCTTTGCGCTGGCCGTCTTCATCATTTCGCTTATCAAAGACAGTTTTATCGGCGAACTGCTATTCGCCGACCTGTCGCTGGAAAAGAATGTGTCGGCGCTCATTACCGTGGGCGTACTCATCGTCATAGCCGGATTTTTAATCGGGCTTTATCCCGCCATATACACAACCGCCTTTCGTCCCGCAACCGTTTTGAGCGGCAAATTTGCACTTTCGGGAAAAGGCGTCGGCTTACGCAACACACTGGTCACCATTCAGTTTTTCGCCTCCATTGCCTTGATAATCGTTTCGATAATGATAAAGATGCAGCATGATTTCATGCACAAAGAAAGCTGGAAGTTCGAGCGCGACAACATCGTATATGTCCCGACCGGAAAAGACATGCAGTACGAAGCGTTTATGTCGGCGCTTGAAACAAATCCCGATATTGTTGACTACACCTATTCGGCATTTCTTCCCGGCAGGCTCGGCATGTATCATGGAGGAGAATACAAAGGAAAGGTAATAAATATAGCCGCATGGCCTGTTGCCCCCGACTTTCCGGACTTTTTCGGCATTCCCCTTGCGGAGGGTACAAAATTTTCCAACGACACAACAGCCCAAGTGATTATCAATCGAAAAGCCGTTACCGTTTTTGAACTCGACAATGTATTCGGCGACACGTTGATTAACAACTCGGTGGTATGCGGCCTCGTTGAAGACCTCAGTTTTCTGACGCTCGAAAAAGAAATCGAGCCGATGGGATTCATGAAAAAGAAACCCGAAGAGGCGATGAATTACATCTTCATCAAAATCAACGGCAACAACACGCTACAGGCAATGGACTTCATCGAACAGGCGTGGAAAAAGACGCACACAGGCAACTTTGACATTCACTTTTTGGACGAATCGTTTGATCAAGTGTACAAAAAACAGGAAAATCTGGCAAAACTGATAACCATTTTCGGATTGATAGCCCTGTTGATAGCCCTGATGGGAGTGTATGGCATCGTGCTCTTCAACGCCAAATACAAAGCGAAAGAAATCGCCATTCGCCGGGTAAACGGTTCGACGATAAAAGACATCATTCTGTTGCTCAACCGCACGATTCTCATTCAGTTGGCGATTGCATTTCTAACGGCGACGCCTGTTGCATACTACTTGACGGACAAATGGCTCGAAAGTTTTGCCTACAAAGTCGCTATTCACTGGTGGGTCTTCGTCGTTGCCGGCCTGACGGTCTTATTGGTAACACTGGTCACCGTTGGCGGACAAAGCTACAAATCGGCAACCGCCAATCCGACAGAGGCATTGGGAAAAGAATAAGACACTGTTTTGATTTTTTTTCATACGTTATTTGTAAGTCACGTAGCAACAATAGCCTGTAATACAATCATCATATAAATCGTTGTGTACTTCCGCACGGCACACTAAAAAAAGCATAAAAAGTTATGATCAATCCGAATACCTATCTGAAATTCCTTTCGCGCAACAAGCTCTATACATTCGTATCCGTCGCAGGATTTTCCATTTCGCTGATGTTCGTCATCATTCTGGGTCTGTACGTGACGCAGGAACTGTCGGTCGACGACTTCCACAAGAACAGAGACCGCATCTTTATGCTCGCGGACGGAACCACGTCGATACTGGGAAATCCCGTACCGCAGTTCGTGAAAGACAACTGTCCCGAAGTGGAATCGTTTGTGCGGGTACTTTCGCGCGAAACGGCGGTCGGGAAGAGGGGCGACGACAAACTGAGGGTAAAAGCGCTGTTTGTCGATTCCACGTTCTTCCGGGTCTTTTCCTACAAAGTGCTCGAAGGCGATCCGGCGCGGGTACTGGAAGCGCATAAAACCGCAGTCGTCACCCGCAGCTTTGCCGCCCGTTATTTCGGGAACGAAGACCCCGTCGGCAAAACCCTCTTTATCGACAACGGCGAACATACCGTCACGGGAATAGCCGAAAATATGCCGGAAAACACCATCATGCCCGATGCCGAAATATTCGTGAACTATCACTCCATTACCCAATACTGGGGCGACTGGGTCATGAATACGAGTCACAACTTCGGCTTCACGGCCTTTTTTCTCGCAAAAGAGGGCGCCGATTTCAGATCGAAAGCACCCGCACTGTTCGATTTGTTCAAAGAGAACTTTTGGTATTTTCAACACGGCTTTGGGAAATCACTGCAAATCATTTCGCTGAAAGAGGCCTATTTTACGCTCACCGCTTCGGGTTACGGTTTCCTGAAATACAACAGCCGCACCACCATCACGATATATCTGGCCATTGCCGTGCTGATACTGGTGATCGCCCTGTTGAACTATATCAACCTCACGGTAGCGCAGGCAGGGTTTCGCGGCAGAGAGTCGGCCATCAAAAAGCTGCTGGGCGGCAGCAAAGCCGGACTGATTTCGCAACTGCTGGCCGAGTCGCTGCTGATAACCGCCGTCACCTTTCTGG
>JAIRTG010000064.1 GCA_031255055.1 Prevotellaceae bacterium | reverse complement strand
ATCCCCCAGCTACCGCACGATTCCATCGTGTGGTATTATGTACTACATAATGACTTGAAACAAGCTTTCAATGTTTTATATTACCGCACGATAGGAATCGTGCGGTAGCGAGGGAACTTGCTAATCACTAAACACTAAACACTAAACACTAATCACTAATCACTAATCACTAATCACTAATCACTAATCACTAATCACTAATCACTAATCACTAAACACTAATCACTAATCACTAAACACTAATCACTATCTTCGGGGCGTTGCGGGGCAGCGCCCCGCAGAGGGGGTAGCGGAAGACCGCCGCAGGCGGGCTGAAGCGAGGGGGAGACTTCCCCCCCCCTAATTTTCTTTCTCTTTCTTCAAGGAAGATGTCGAAGGCGAGTTTAGCGTTTCGCGATTCAACCTCTACAACCGGCTAATCCCCGACTCTTTGATCGGTTTGATCGGGCTGATCGGTTTGATCGCAAGTGTCCTTTCTCCTCATTTTTCGTTCGAGCATGAAGGCGATGAGAAGCCCTATGCCGCCGAAAAAAAGAACGCTCCCGAAATAAATGATCTGCTGCCCATTGCGCACTGCTTGATTAATCTGGTAATCGTCAATTTCGGAGACATAGTAATCAAAAAAGAGTATACTAATCGTCCATGCCACCATGACGCCGAAACCAAGTCCAAGTAACAGACAACCGGCTTTGAGGGCGCCGTAAGATTTTTTTTTCGGCGAAAACTCGTTATCCTGCGGATGTCTATTCGCTCGCGGAAATAAAAACGAATCATTTAAATGAGAAAGGGTAAAATTGTCGCGCTCTATTAAACGCATGCGCTCTTTTTTCCTGGCCGACAGTTCAACTAATTTGTATACTAAAAAGAATACCGCGACTACGGCGCAAAGCGGAATGAAGGTGTGCGGAATTTCAAACATAATCGTAAGTTTTAAAAGATTAAATTAAAAATCGGATATTTGCACGTTGGACGTCGAGTGAGGCCGAAAGGTTACACATTGTGCTAAAAAGAGGCCGTATTTCATCCCGCATGAAGTATGAATTCCGAAAAAACCGTAACCGAATCATGTTTGCCGCGTCTAACGTGCAATGAAATACAAAGACGACATACGTTATATCAATCGGGTTTTGGGCGGTGATACGTCGGCTTTCTCGGTGCTGGTCGAAAGGTATCAATCGTTTGTGTATACGATCGTTTTGAAGGTTGTCGGAAATAAAGAAGAGGCGGAAGAGGCGGCACAGGATGCTTTTATGAAGGTTTTCGGGGCTTTGCATACGTTTAAGGGAGATGCCGATTTTTCGACATGGGTCTATCGAATCGCTTATAATACGGGTGTTTCAAAAATAAGACAACGGAAACACTTTTTTGTCCCGATCGATGATGTTACCGTCAACGAAAGCGATGCCGATTTTTCAAGCGAAAATTTGTCGATTCGGATAGCTGCGTTACAGGCTGCGTTGACGAAACTTTCACGCGATGAACAATTGCTGGTGTCGTTGTATTATACGGAAGAAAATTCGATCGATGAGGTGGCCCGTATCACCGGATTGACCGGGTCGAATGTGAAGGTCAGGCTGCATCGAATACGAAAAAAAATATACGCCGAATTGAAAGGAGTGAATAATGAATAATGAATCGAAATTCGATAATGAACTGAGACGTGCGTTCGGAAAGATGCCGAAAGAGTGTCCGTCTGCCGACTTTTCGTCCCGACTGATGCTGCGGATACGCAAACTTGAAGCGCAAAAAAGACAATGTATCCGCCTAGCTCGATTTGTCGCAATCGCGGCAGGGGTTGCATGCGCCGTGGGAGTCGTACTGTATTTTGGCGATTACCTGTCGGACATCTTTAAAATGAAGGAAATCATGCTGTCTGTTCAAAAAATGATGGCCGAAAGCGGCCGACTGATAGCCGATACATGCAACCTGCTCGGAACATCTCTCTATTCCGTATTCGGGATGTTGGCGGTTGCCGCCCTTATCCTCTTGTGGATCGATCGGCTTTTCCGAAAAGTAATGGGGAAAAAAAATGATTGCGCCGACCTGCTCTAAATAAGTCACAAGATTGAGGAACGGAATTTTGCAGGATTGGAAATGTCCTCTTACTTTTGTGGCTAAATTGTAAAAATAAGACGATATGCTTGTAAATTTCAGTATCCGAAATTTTGGCTCGGTAAAAGAAAAACAAACGCTCTCGTTTGAAGCCGATAAATCCAACCATTTGGAAGATTATTATGTGGTGAATACAAATGGACTGAGATTGTTGAAGTTGGGCTTGATTTACGGCGCAAATGCCTCCGGTAAAACCACCATACTGAAAGCATTGGATTTTTTGCGGACACTTGTGCTAAAACCCAAAAATCAAAAAACACAAACGTTCGACTTCGAACCATTCCTTTTTGACGAGAATACGCCGACACAAAATACTGTTTTCGAGATTGAATTTATTCAAAATGATGTGCGTTATTTTTATGAGGTGGAATTGAATAAGGAAGCAATTATTAGGGAAGAATTATATTCGTGCAATGTGCGGAAATCCGACATTTTCAAACGCACAACGGATTTGCAGAATAAATTTACCAAAATTAAATTTGGCGCTAAAATAAAAATCTCGAAAAGCGCGGCGGAAGCTCTCGAAAATAATACGCTTTGGAACAATACCGTTTTGGGAGGCTTCCTGAAAACCAATATAGATATTGAAGAATTTATAGCTATTTTGAATTGGTTTGGCGATTATTTGAACGCATTGATTAATCCCCTGTCCAATCTTGGTAAAGAATCAAAAAAGACACTGAATAATGCCCTGCACAAAGAAGTATTGGTACAGATTCTTAAAAAGGCAGACTTCAACATTGCCGATATATCAATCAAAAAAGAAATTATTGAAATAACCGACATCAACGATTTTATCGAAAATCCCGAACGATTTTATAAAAAAGGGACTGATAAAGACAGGGAGTTCCGTATGCTATCAAACAAACAGGTATCCACTGAAAATATCGAGTTTGAACATCTGATAGATGATAAATCATACTTCCTCGCTCTCGATATGGAATCGCAGGGAACGCAAAGATATTACGGTTTGGCAGGGATGCTGTTAGCGCTTATAAAAGGCGCTGTTTTGTTCCCGATCGATGAACTCGAATCGTCTTTACACCCCGATTTGTTTGTGCATTTTCTGCTGTCGTTTTTGACCAATGCCAAAAAGTCACAAATCATCGCAACAACACATCATCGCGAAATTTTGAATAACAAAGACATCTTCCGTAATGATGCGATATGGATTACGGATAAAAATAATAAAGATTGTGCAACGGAATTGTACTCGCTTGCCGATTTTGATACGTCTGTGATAGGTGATACGAGCAATATCTATCATGCTTATAAATTGGGAAAATTGGGCGGCATCCCTACTCTGAACGATTATTATGTTGATATGAACGGCGATGAGGAAAAGTAAAAAAATACGACAACCCAAGAGGGCGGTTTTCTCATTTGTTGTCGACGGTAAATGTGAGTTCTGGTATTTACAGTTATTGCAACGGTACGAAAAGGTGACTATCAATTTAGAGCCGAAACTACCGCAAAAGAAACTGCTGTCCGTTCAGTTCGCACAAGTGGAGGAGCTTGCCGAAGAAAGTGAAAAGGTGTTTTGGATAGTTGATTTCGACACGATTTTGAAAGAGACGCAGGAAGCAAAAAGGGGTAGAAAAACGCCTTTGCAGGAATTTCAAAAACTGTATAACAAGGTCGGGGAAAACGAAAAGATTATTATCATTGTCAATAATCCCTGTTTGGAATACTGGTTCTTACTGCATTTTGAACAGACGTCGAAACATTTTCCGACTTACGAAGAATTGGAAAAGTCTGTAAAAAAACATTTGACGGACTACGAAAAGACGGAAAGATACTACAAGAACTCCCGCCAAAATATTTACCAACGACTCAAACCATACCTGCCGACTGCCATAACAAATGCTGAAAATTTGGGCGAATTTACTTTCGACAATATCCGAACAGGCATGACGGAAATGCGAAAGATTTTCAATTCATTAGGAATCGGTTCGCGTTGAGCATTAAATATCGAGCAAACCTTCGGGCAGTTTCAGGTACAGCATACTGTTGTCATGATCTATTTTCCGCACTAAATCGTCATTCGCCGGAATCAGTAATTCACTGCCATTTTCAGTTCTAAGCACAAACAGCATGTTTTGAGTCGACTCGTCTATTTCGATCACGGTTCCCAGTTTTCGGCCATATTCGTCCGCAATATCAAATCCGATAAAATAATCCGCCCCGACATCTTCCGGATGTATTTTTTCTAAAAAATCATTCGGCAGATAAACAGTTTTTCCCGAGAAAATCCGCGCTTTTTCATCCGTATCAACGTCTTCGAGGTGCATCAAGGCCGCTTTTTCGGAGATGAAACGGTATGACTCGATAAAAAAAGGCACTAAAATGCCGTCCATATCAAAAAGAAGATATTCGGCATTTTCCGTATCAAAAACAGCGGTCTTAAACTCAAACAACATTTCTCCTTCAATACCGTGCGGTTTTATTATTTTTCCTGTCGGAAAAACATCTTCAAATCGTATCATAATGCTTTATAGTTTTATAAATATCTTTTTCCTGTACAAAATATGGCCGACAGACCAACAGGTCACGTTAAACAAAACGGCGAAAAGCAGAGAACCGAAATAGTCGCCGAAAACAGTCTGTAAACAAACGCTGCCGAAAAAACTTTTTATGCTTATCCAACCATTTTGATAAGAAAAACCGATGACGTCTATCGACACGGCCAAAACAGCGGCAATTACGTATATAAACATCGGATTTACGCCAAAAGACTCGAAATAGACACTCCATTTCCGACGCCCTCTCATGTCTATTATCCAAATCAGCAATCCCAGCAGGAGCGAAGCTAGTCCGCAAGTTACGAGGACAAAACTCGAACTCCACAAACTTTTGTTTATCGGAAAACCGTAGCTCAAAAAATAACCGGCAAAAAGCATTAGCGTTCCGAAAACGAATAATTTCCGGCTACGTTCTTCGTTTGACGTTCCTTCCGCAATCAATTTTCCCGCCCAAAAACCAATCAACACATGCGCCAGACAAGGCAATGTGCTCAACAATCCTTCGGGGTCAAAAGTGACGGATACGCCGTCGACGCTCAGTTTGTACATGTGCGAACTGCCTAAAATCAATTTGTCGATAACGGCGACGATATTGTTTTCGGTCGGTAGGAAACTGTTCGTAGCGGCAATTAGTATCCAATAAGCCGCCAATATGACCGCAATGAGAAAGGGTATGAATTTTTGGCGGACAAGTAAAACAATCAGCGAACCGAAAAAAGAAACCAAAGCCAATCGCTCCAAGACACCCAAGATACGAAGATGCTCAAAACGTCGTCCCGCTTGAACCATCTTTTGCAGCAAACCGGTATCTTCTCCCCACAAATCGCCTGTTCCCCCGCATAACAAGCCGAAAGAAGATAAAGCCAAGCCGATCAAAAATAGCAGGACAGAGCGGCGTAACAGTTTCGTAAAAGTTTGTTTTGAGAACTTGAAATCAAATTTTTTGTACGACAAGTACATAGAAACTCCCATGATAAACATGAAAAAGGGGAATACCAAATCGGTAGGAGTAAGCCCGTCCCACTCGGCATGTCGCAAAGGAGCGTAGACATGTCCCCAGTCGCCCGGATTATTTACCAGTATCATTCCGGCAATCGTGATGCCTCTTAATACGTCTAAAGACAAAAGCCTTGACGCTTGCGGTGTTTTTATCATAAAAAAAGTAGATTGAATGTCGGCAAAGGTAAGTATTTAGATTCAATATGGTTTCTTTCGCGGTGAATCAATCACGGGAATACTTTGCGAGGGAAGCGGTTTGTGGTAAAACAAAAAATCCCGCAGGAAATTTCTGCGGGACCTTTTCATATTTTCAAATTAATTTTATGCTAATTAATTAGCTTGTTCAACAGGGTTTATCGAAACATAAGACTTATTATCTTTCTTTTTCCTGAATTCGACGATTCCGTCAACCAGTGCAAATAAAGTATGGTCTTTTCCGATACCCATATTTTTACCGGGGTTATGTTTCGTACCGCGTTGACGGACGATGATATTTCCGGCTTTTGCAAATTGACCTCCGTATATTTTCACTCCCAGTCGCTTACTTTCCGATTCGCGACCGTTTTTCGAGCTACCTACACCTTTCTTATGTGCCATTTTTCTAAATTTTAATCGGTTAAGCTACAATTTCTTTAATTTTCAATTCGGTCAGATACTGACGGTGACCGTTACGTTTGCGATAACCTTTACGACGTTTTTTGTGAAAAACAATCACTTTATCGCCTTTCAGGTGAGAGACCACTTCTGCGGTAACTTTTGCTCCTTCGACAGTCGGGGTACCTACCGTAATAGCGCCTTCGTTGTCGATCAGCAACACTCTGTCAAATTCAAGTAGAGAGCCTTCTTCGGCCTTCTCCATTCGGTGGACATACAATTTGCCGCCTGTCCGGACTTTGAACTGTTGTCCCAAAATTTCTACAATTGCGTACATGCTACAATCATTTTTTTAAGTTACATCGGTAAGGTGAGATGCCTCAACAAGCGAGGCAGCGCTTCTTCGCGTACCCTATCCGAAACGGAGTGCAAATTTAATCCATTTTTTTTATTTGCAAAAAATCATACAATTCCGGCTCTTCATTTTTATATATCGTTTTGAGAACAGGCAACATTTCACCCTACCGTCGCCAAATATCATCGGAGATTCGCCCGATCGTACAAGTTAAATTTTAAACTTCATTCATTTTATCTTAACTTCGCCGCAATAAGTATTAAAAATTATGCACCACTTAAAAACGAATAAAAAAATGAAAACAGGAAAAGCTTTTTTAATAATTTGCCTGCTCGCTTTAATTAGCCTGCTCGCTTTCGCGCAGCACACGGAGGCAAAAATAAGTTTACCCGCCATTTTGGGCGATAATATGATTTTGCAACAGCAAAGCAAAGTAAAGCTATGGGGCAAAGCGGCGGAAAAGATCAAAGTAACGGTCAAAACATCGTGGAACAACAATGTATACGCCGTCACGTCCGACGACAAAGGGAATTGGCTCACCGAAATCTCCACGCCGGCCGGCAGCCATACGCCCTACAACATCAGCATCACCGACGGCGAAGAAGAACTTCTGCTGAAAAATGTTCTTATCGGCGAAGTATGGTTTTGCAGCGGTCAGTCGAACATGGAAATGCCGTTAAAAGGCTTTCCCGGCCAACCGGTCGCAGGCGCTCTCGATGTCATTATCAAGGCAAAAGCCGATACGCCCATCCGCCTGTTCACCACCGATTCCAAAGACGGTAAATGGGTTCGGCAGTTCAACAAGCAGGTACAGGCCGACTGTCAAGGCCGGTGGATGGAGCATACGCCGGAACATGTAGCCAATATCAGTGCGGTAGGCTATTATTTTGCACGTGCGATTCAGTCGGCGCTGGGCATACCGGTAGGTATTATCGTCTCCACCTGGGGCGGCTCCAAAGTAGAAGCATGGATGAGTCGAGAAGCGCTAAAGCCTTTTTCGACGGAAATCGATCTTTCGTTTTTGGACAATCGGGACGAGGTAAAAAACCCTACCCAAACGCCTGTTGTACTATATAATGCCAAAATTGCCCCATTGACAAATTTTGTCATTCGGGGTTTTCTGTGGTATCAGGGCGAGAGCAATCGCGGCGACACCGGTCTGTATGCCCGTCTGATGCCCGCCTTTGTGAACGACCTGCGTACCAAATGGAACATCGGCGATTTTCCGTTCTACTTTGTCCAGATAGCGCCGCACAATTACGACGGTATCGATCGGACATCTGCCGCCCGTCTGCGCGAGGTACAGGAACAAAACATGCGCGAAATTGCCAATGCGGGTATGGTAACAACAATGGATATTGGCGATCCGCAGCTCATCCATCCCGCCGAAAAGGCGACGGTGGGCAATCGGCTTGCCTATTGGGCATTGGCGGAGACGTATCAAAAACTGCATTTCGGGTACAAACCGCCCACATACAGGGAGATGGAAATAGACGGTAGCGCAATCATTCTATCGTTCGACAATGCCGAACAAGGCATTTGTCCCATCGGGAGTGTGCTCAAAGGCTTTGAAATTGCGGGCGAAGACCGATTATTCATACCTGCGAAAGCAATCGAGAAGGGTGGTCGAATTATCGTTTCGAGCGAAAGCGTTCCAACACCGGTTGCGGTCCGCTATTTGTATAAAAACTTTGCCGAAGCGACGGTTTTTAACATCTTTGGGATTCCTGTTTCGCCTTTCAGAACCGATGATTGGCCTACGGAGTGATGAGTGGTTAGTGATTAAACAGATCAAATCCGCAGTAAACACAAAACACGGTTTTTCATCCGGAAAGAGAAAGAGAAAGAGTAGGAGGTGGGGGAAGTCTCCCCCTCGCTTCAGCCCGCCGTTGGCGGTCTTCCGCTACCCCCTCTGCGGGGCTCTGCCCCGCAACGCCCCGTAAGACAGTGGTGAAATAGTGATTAGTGTTTAGTGATTAGCGATTAATGATTAAACATGGCGAACTTGCAAATCACTAATCGCTAAACACTAATCACTATAAAAATTTCACCCCTCCGACACGATAAATGATAAAACGGCATCGCCACGCCGTCTTCCCCTATTTAACTTTTACGGAATGATGCTACTAATCGGGTGATTATAATGCTATTATAGGTAACTGTCATCTAATTATAGTCGTCCGGAATTAAACTATAGTCTACTGAAATGGTTTTATAGGTGAGTAAAATTAATTTACAGTCAACCGAAATTGAATTATAGGCGACTAAAATCAAATTATAGTCGACTATAACCGAATTATAGTCGCCTATAATTCAATTATAGTCGCCTAAAACCGAATTATAGTCGCCTAAAACCGAATTATAGTCGCCTAAAATTGAATTATAGTCGCCTAAAATTGAATTATAGTCGCCTAAAATTGAATTATAGTCGCCTAAAATTGAATTATAGTCGCCTAAAATTGAATTATAGTCTCCTATAATTTAATAATAGTCGCCTATAATTGAATT
>JAIRTG010000055.1 GCA_031255055.1 Prevotellaceae bacterium | reverse complement strand
AGGTTGCCCTTAGAGGGCAATGTGATGAGTTGCTTTTTGGGACTTTCACTAATCACTAAACACTAATCACTCTTCATTCTTCACTGTCTTACGGGGCGTTGCGGGGCAGCGCCCCGCAGTGGGGGTAGCGGAAGACCGCCGCAGGCGGGCTGAAGCGAGGGGGAGACTTCCCCCCCCTAATTCTCTTTCTCTTTCTCTTTCTCTATCTTTAAGGAAGACACCAAAGGCGGGCTGTTGCGAGGGACTTCCCACCTCCTCTATCTTCTCTTTCTTTTCTTCGTGTTTCGTGTTTAGACTCCGTTCGGACTTACGGCCTGAAGCTGTAAACGAATTTTACAGCGACCGTAAAGAAATTTTACAAAATAGCGACCGGCGAAAATTAGCATATCACTGATAATTATAGATATATGTTTTTGGCACAAGAATGGCTGTAGATAAGCCGGCAAGCCGCTTATCACGATGTATCAATAAGGGCGAAAGGTACGTTCTCTTTCGGAGTGCGTCCGTCGGCCGACAGAACGACCGGTAATGGGTGATGCCATACAAACCACTAAAATTAAAATAATATGAGATCTATCTTTCGGAACTTTCTTTTTGTATTAAAGCGTTTCAGAACGTCGTCGCTGATAAACATACTGGGTTTGTCGGCTGCTTTAGTCGTATTTTTTATTGTCCTGATTCAGGCGCACTACGATTTTACTTATGATAAATCGTATGCCAATGAGCGTGAAATTGTCCAATTCAATATCCTGAAGGATAATGATAACAGTGTAAACATGCATGTCAACTTTCAAATGCCTGCGCTGATAAAGGAGCGTATTCCGGAAGTGAAAAAGTATTGCTTAGCCGCTTTTTGGGGCGATGAACGCTTTGATGTCGATAACGGAAATGTCTCGCCCGAATCCTATCAAATTCCCTATATCCGCGTCACGCCGGGGTTCAACGAAGTGTTTGCACCTGAAATTTTGCAGGGAGATACCGCCCATCTGTTCGACACGCCCGAAAAGGCCATGATCTCCCAAAAAACAGCGGAACGGATGTTCGGAACGGAAAACCCGATAGGAAAAGTTATCAAATTCCATTTTTCGCAGGATGCAACGCTTACCGTTCAGGCCGTTTATCGCGATTTCCCGGAGAACGCAAGCCTGAAAAACGGAATTTATAGTCACCTGCGCGAATACGACCCGTCGGAATGGGGATTCTTTGCTTTTTTTCTGGTGGCTCCCGAAGAGCAAACCGCACTTGAAGAAAAAATCAATACGTCCGAAATTTTGGGCGAAGAAACCATCAAACACATGGAAGAACATCCCGAAGACCGTGTCTTATGCCGGTTCACGTCCATGAACGAGTTGTACCTGACAAGCGGAGGAAAAGGAGGAAGTAAACGTGTAAATACGACGCTGTCGCTGTTGGCTATCGGTATATTGATGCTGGTAATTGCGTTCATCAACTTCGTAAACCTTTCGCTGGCAATGGCGCCTTCACGGGTACGCGACATTAATATACGCAAAATTCTGGGCGTCAATAAAGCCACGCTGCGGCTGACCATCGCAATGGAAAGCGTCCTGTTCACCCTCATTTCGATCGGCGTTGCGTTTGTGGGCATTTACGTGATAAAAGGAAGTATTTTTGCCCAACAACTGTTTGCGAGCGACCTTTCGCTGTCGGCGCATGTCGGACTACTGACGATTACCTCGCTCGGCGTGCTTACCATTGCGTTTTTGATTGGTCTGTATGCGATGCACTACAGCACATCGTTCAACGAACTGGAAGCGCTAAAAGGATCGTTTGCCTTGGGGATTCAGGGAACAAAATTGCGAAATGTCCTGATTGTTTTACAGTTCACTACGGCCATTGCCTTGATTTGCATTTCGACATTCATCAGGCAGCAAAACGACTACATGACGCATTACGACTGGGGAATGCCGAAAGAAAACATTGTTTACCTCCCTTTGTTTGAGTTGGGCGAAAGCGCACAAACCTACGGACAGGAATTGTTGCGCGATCCCCGCGTGAAAGATTATTCCCTTGTTCGCGATTTGCCCGGACATGTAAGCATGCGTTGGGGACGCGAATTTGAAGGCAAACTAATCAATTTGACCGTTTGGTCGGTGGACGACCGGTTTTTCGACTTTTTTGAAGTCGATATACTCGCCGGACGGAAACCCGAACACATGGATTCCGTCTATTCGCAAATTGTGCTGAACGAAACGTTTCTGAAAGAGTATGAATTTGACGAAAGCATCATCGGGAAAGATTTTGCCGCATTTGGACAGGGACGTGTACAGGCAGTGGCAAAGGACGTGAACTTTCAATCGCTTCACGAACCTATCAGTCCGATGGCTTTCGGTGTACTGTCACAGTGGAACAATTTCAACCAGTTTTTGGTGAAGCTCACCGGGGAAGACATACCGGGCGCATTGGAGTTGATGGAACAGACGTGGAACAAATTTTCACAAGACCCGTTTGAAGTACATTTTCTGGACGAAAAGATGGACATGCTCTATCAGCAGGAAAACAACATGGCATCGATGATAGGGATTTTCGGATTAATAGTGGTGATTATCGCCGTGATGGGCGTCTATGGGTTGATTGTATTCAATGCCCGGTACAAGCGAAAAGAAATCGCCATTCGCAAAGTGAACGGTTCGACCGAAAAAGAAATCGTACTGATGTTGAACCGCACCATCCTGATACAGTTAGGCATTGCTTTTCTCATAGCCGTACCGGTGACCTATTTCGCGGCAACAAAATGGCTGGAAAATTTTGCCTACAAAATCGACATTCACTGGTGGGTCTTTTTATTCGGCGGGATAGTCGTGTCGATTATTACGCTGATAACCGTAAGCGCACAAAGCTACAAATCGGCGACAGCCAACCCGACAAAGTCATTAAATAAAGACTGACACCGTTCCGGCATCCTATCCCCGCCTGTCTGCAAACTATGGCGGCAGGGCAGAAATAAGATAGAAATAAGGCTATTATCCCCCCTTTCCCTCTCTTTTCTCCCCTCTCCGGCCAGGGCTGTTAAGTGCTGATTAGTATTGAATAGAGTTCATTGACATTATGATTTGCAAAAACTTCAGCAGCATACTTTACCGATTTGTTTTTTGATTTAGAGATGTTGAAA